>SDWK01000851.1 GCA_004195335.1 Shewanella sp. | reverse complement strand
TTCTGGGAGTGATGATAAAGTCCTAAGGCGATGACAGAGATACACCATTGAGAGCATTAGACTTCCAGCGAATGTTCTGGGTGTGATGATAAAGTCCTAAGACGATGACAGAAATACACCATTGAGAGCTTTAGAGTTCCAGCGAATGTTCTGGGAGTGATGATAAAGTCCTAAGGCGATGACAGAGATACACCATTGAGAGCATTAGACTTTTGAGCGAGTGTTCAGGGAGTAACGATAAAAGTATTAAGCCTGTGGCAGTAACACTCCACTTTAGTACACGTTTCTATAATTTCGGATAGAAATCTCTAATAGGAGTTAATAGAGAGCCGTTACTCCAAAGACGCTCGGCTATTGGGTCGAGCAAGAATGACCTCCGAAGGAAACAGCATCTGCTGAATATATTCGCGCGTCTCAACGTTAAAGCCCGATGCCGTTAGATCATCGGTTAACATCACCCCTCTACAGCCGCCCATCAATGTTGGCGATAAGCGGTATATCAACTCATACACTCGACTGAGCCGAGACTCTCCTTGAGTCATATTGACTAAAATCAGTCGGCCATCATGTTTCAATACCCTTTTAAACTCATTGAGAATAATGGGCATATCTTTAAAGGCAATCAGGTCGAACATGTAGTTATTCATAATAATATCGATACTATTACTCTCTACATTAAGTTTAAATGCATTACCTGTTTCGAGGAGATAAGTCGCGTTTTCAACTTTTTTGAGTCTAGCCTTTGCCTTATCAAGCATGCCGGGAGAGATGTCGATGCCGATGTTTGTTCCATTGAGATTTTGTTTTACAAGCTCTGAAAAGGTTAAACCCGTCCCGACCGCTACCTCCAGTATCGCGCAACCATCACCGACGTTAGCCAATTCAAGTGCCCTGCTTCTGGCATTCGTTTCTGTCAGTGCGCCCCAGATATCATAAACGGGTGCAAGTTTATCGTATACCGCAATTATCTTATGTTGAGGAACATAAGCATCTTGCACCTGAGTTGCACGGCGACGAAACATAATGAACGACTCCCAAAGTTTCTGCAGCGATGGAGTGAGATATCTTAAGTATCAACCGAGACGGTAAATCTGCAACCATTGAGTGTGAAATTACTCTGTTTCTTGCAGCTCTGCTTTATTCAGCAAAAACTCACCAATAAAATCGATCGATGAAACGATACCTTTAATGGCGTCATCCTCGACGACTAGAAGATGATGGATATTATGAGTCACCATGAGTTGGGCGGCCTCTTTAATAGACGTGTCCGTACCAACTTCGATAATTTTATGGGTACAAATTTCCCATGCCCGCTCAATTTTGGCGTTCTTATTACTCGCATGAAAGTGAACAATATCCGTAGAACTGACGATCCCAAAACATCTGCCTGTCGAATCTACAACTGGCACACACGAGAGGTGATGAAAGTGTAATATCTTCTCAACACTTTCGATGCTTGCATCGACGTCCACGGTGATCACACACGCTTGCATTAAGGTAGAGATCATTTTGTCCATAATTACCTTCCCTGTATTGAATGTAAACTGCTGATGCAGGAGTTAAAAAGCCTACATATTAATCTTATGACTTTTAAGGATAGTTATCAATTAAAGAGAGGTCTCGATAAATTTATCGACAATTAAGACCATTTATTCTGACCCCATTATTCAATCTACTGAAGGAAATGCCCATAAAAAAACGCACATAAAAGTGCGTTCATTTGGATGCTGTGACATTGATGCGATAGCTAGCCCAACAAAGTTGGAAACATGCCTTTGAAACCTGCAGCAATCACTTCGATGCCAATGGAGAGCATTAATAGTCCCATTAAACGTGTGATCACGTTGATGCCTGTTTTCCCTAACACCTTATAGATCACCGGGGCCATTCTAAAGAGCGCAAAACTCGTCAATCCAAACAAAACCACAGTCAAAGACATGCCAACAAGGTTAATGAAGGTGTCATACTCTGCGGCCGACACAATCACAGAACTGATCGCACCAGGGCCAGCCATTAACGGTAACGCTAAAGGAACCACTGCGACCGATTCCATCCCCGACGCTTCACGGTCTTCCTCTTTATTGCGTTTCACTTCACCTAACTTTCCCTGAAGCATAGACATAGCGATGATAGCTATCAGAGAGCCACCCGCAATACGAAATGCAGAGAGTGAAATACTAAACATATTCAAAATATGTTGTCCCGCCACAATCGTCACCAATAGAATGACAACCACCGCAAAATTAGCTACCTTACCAGTATGGTTACGTTCAGCTTCAGTCTGATGACTGGTTAAGCTAACAAAAACCGGCAACAGGCCAACTGGATTAATGATCGCCACTAATCCAAGAAAAAATTTAACATAAAGTGTTAAATCCAAGTACTTACCCTCTAGTTATAACTACAA
>SDWK01000845.1 GCA_004195335.1 Shewanella sp. | reverse complement strand
ATATACACTGATGCTCTAACCTGTAATAATTCATTAGCCATTTTTGAATGTCGATTGAAATTTTAGTTGAGTGATTCTACACCCGGAAAATTCTGTCATATCACGAAAGTCTTTATAGCTGCTCAGAAATAAACGGCCCTATTTAGTCTGGGCTCTTGCGTAGCTGGAGAGGATTTCTTGGCGGGCTTCATCAATATCTCCCCAGCCTTCAACCTTAACCCATTTATTTGGTTCTAGTTCTTTATAATGTTCAAAGAAATGCGTGATTTGCGCTTTTAAAAGTTCAGGAATGTCATTCACATCCTGAATATGTTCGAAATCTTTACTCAACTCGCTGTGAGGAACCACAACAATCTTGGCGTCTTCGCCTGATTCGTCGGTCATCTTCAGCAACCCCACGGGGCGACAACGGATAACGGCACCAGATTGTAATGGATACGGCGTAGGCACTAAAACATCAACGGGATCACCATCCAACGACAAGGTGTGATTAACATAACCATAGTTACAGGGGTAAAACATTGGCGTCGACATAAAACGATCAACGAATAAAATGCCGCTGTCTTTATCTACTTCATACTTGATAGGGCAGGCGTTTGCTGGGATTTCGATCACGACATAGATATCATCAGGGAGTTCTTTTACCCGCTGGCACTATAGTTAGGCTCATCTTGTTATCCTATTTATTGGGTTTAACAAACTGTTCATATTATACCCGTGACCATTCAAAATGCATGTTTCAGTGGGAGAAAAAAACGATTTAGATAAGGCATTGATTGCAGAGAATGGTTGTTCCATTCTCAAAATCAATAACGACGGATAAATCGTTTTTAGCCCCATCGGAGAAGCGCTTGAGCAATCCCACTTTATTGTTGCATCAAAGAGATAGGGAATAACCCTAATTTAATTGACGCGCCTCAAACTGAAATTGCTCCAGCACTCTGAATCGAGCATTTTGAATGATTACGGGTATATAACAAAAGTTTCAATTTTAAGCTTAATGTAACTCATCCTGATTGCCAGCCAGCTTTTGCTGATAAAGGTAATATATGTCTCATATTTTTAAAATGGTACTATAATAGTACTATATAGGAGGTATTATGTTACGAGTGAGCAAGTTGACAGATTATGGTTCGGTGATCTTGGCCTATTTGGCACGCTATCCTGACGATAAAATAAGTGCTGTAAGTTTGGCGAAAGCGGTTTTTTTACCGCCAGCAACAGTTAGTAAGCTATTGAAAAAATTGGTTAATAATGGGTTATTGTGTTCAGCTCTTGGAAAATATGGGGGCTATCAACTTGCTAGGCCAGCAGAAAACATCTCCTTAGCAGAAATTATTGCTGCCTTGGAAGGACCTATAGCCTTGACCGAGTGCAACGTAAAAAAAGGGCTATGCCGCACTGAAGAACATTGCGATATACGCCAAAACTGGCGGAGCATTAATCAGATGGTCTACCAAAGTTTGGCGCAGGTGAGTCTGAAACAGATGTTAGGGCCTGAGAATAGCGCCATCAAACCAATAATCTTGAGTGGCTAACGATACAAGTTTACCTGAAAGGTGGGATAAACTATGACAACACAACCAAAAAACCTGGAACGCTTCGTCGGTGGCGAATACCCTCATGGTTTTGTTACCGAAATAGCAACTGATAGTTTGCCTCCTGGGTTAAGTCAGTCGGTGATACGGCAGATTTCGGCCAAAAAAAATGAACCAGAGTTTATGTTGCAGTGGCGCCTTCAGGCCTACCGCCATTGGCTAACGCTTGATGTCCCGACATGGTCAAAGGTGCATTACCCGGCCATTAATTACGACGATATTATTTACTACAGCGCGCCAAAAAGTGCTAGTAGTGGTCCTAAAAGCCTAGAAGATGTTGCTCCTGAGATTCTACAAACTTATGAAAAATTAGGTATTCCGCTACATGAACGGGCACAGTTAGCAGGGGTCGCCGTTGATGCCGTGTTCGATAGTGTCTCTGTCGCCACCACCTTTAAAGAAAAATTGGCCGATGTGGGGGTGATTTTTTGTTCATTTTCCGAGGCGGTGCAAAACCACCCTGAGCTGATACAGCAATATTTGGGCTCAGTCGTGCCGTTCACTGATAACTTTTATGCGGCACTCAATGCTGCGGTATTTAGCGATGGTTCTTTTTGCTATGTACCCAAGGGGACTCGCTGTCCGATGGAGTTGTCCACTTACTTTCGTATCAACTCCCTTAACACCGGCCAGTTCGAGCGAACCCTGATCATCGTCGAAGACGACAGTTATGTCAGTTACCTTGAAGGCTGTACTGCACCCATGCGGGATGAGCATCAACTACATGCCGCAGTGGTCGAGTTGATTGCGCTGAACAACGCTGAAATAAAGTATGCGACGGTGCAAAACTGGTATCCCGGTGACAAAGA
>SDWK01000555.1 GCA_004195335.1 Shewanella sp. | reverse complement strand
ATCACTTCCTCTTTCAGATAGATGGTAATATTTTGGAAAATTTCGATAGCAATTAACACCGCCAGAAAAGAACCAAAGATAGCTAAAATATCCTGCATATCCATCAGACCGTAAGGCGGGGTGATAACCTCAATAAACAGCACTCGTCCCACATCGACGACACTCCACAAAATGACCAAAGTCATCAACACGGCTAATACCCGCACCGCATAATGGATTACCAGTCCCAACCTATTAATCAGCGGCTCTCTCTCTATCTTTTCCATCAAGGCTCCCCAGCATTGTTTAACGCACTAAAAAGTTTTTTAACGGGTATTCAGACCAAATGTCCTACGCCGTTTCGATGGAAGTATTATATTTATCTTCTTAATGAATGATAATTAGCCAACAACACAAATAACTTTTACCAGCTGGTAATAATCAACTCAGATAGGAACGCTGCAATAAAGTGTAGTCAATTGCCAGAAGGGCAAGTACAGCATTCACCTATGGGGATAACCTCTTTAATGCTAAGCCCGGTGGGGCTGGCACTTAATATCGGGCATAAAAAAAGCGCCGCAGCGCCTTTTTAGCTTCTATGTCGATAAAACTGACATAGGTTTATATGAACTGCATTTAGCCATTACTCGCAACGTGAGAGGCGACATGAGTAGCAATTGTGTCCATCAATACAGGAGACAGACTGTCATAAGGCTCGAGCCCCAACGCTTTAAGAGTGCTACGCACATCCCCCATAGATTCAGGCGCTGCGCCCGACTCTATGATAGATGAGACAAACGCCGCAAATTCCGGTGCTGACCAGCCCTTTTCTGCTGACAGCTCGGTGTGGATGAAGTCCAGACCGTGGAAAGGATGGCCCGTATTTTCGATACGGCCATACATATGGGTACCACACTCTTTGCAAGCATGACGCTGAATTGCAGCAGACTCATCGACAATGGCCAACTTGTCTGCATTTGCAGTCACGCTCACTTGATCTCGTGACACAACGGCTATTTGAGCGAACAAGGCACCTTCAGGCTTCCAGCATTTGCTACAGCCACAAACATGATTGTGGGCAGTCTGAGCGCTAATTGTAACTTCAACAGGCTTGCTGCTGCATTTACACAATAAAGAACCGCCAGAAAAGCCATCACGACCAGCAACGATACCGTTATCTACCTGAGGGTGAATTAACGTTTTAATAATGATTACTCCATGGATATTTAGTTAAGGCAGCCTCCATCTGGAGGCTGTTTGTTTTGTTTGAATTACATAGCTTTCTTGAAAATATTAATAATATCTTCAGTGGTTGCCTTTCTTGGATTGGTTAGGGAGCAGGCATCGTTGAGGGCGTTAATAGCCATAAACTCAAGCTTGTCTTCCTTAACACCAAGATCAGATAATTTCTGGTCTGTGCCAACCGAAGCAGATAGCTTCTCGATAGCAAGGATGCCGGCTTCAGCAGCATCAGCTAACGTCATGCCCACAGTGTCTACACCCATAGCTTTCGCCACATCGGCAAACCGTTCCACTTTTTCAGCCGCGTTAAAGCGTGATACTACCGGTAACAAGATGGCGTTACAGAGACCGTGTATCAGGTCATAGACACCACCAAGTTGGTGAGCCATCGAGTGTACATAGCCTAATGAAGCATTAGAGAATGCCATACCTGCAAGGTACTCACCGTATTGCATAGCATCACGAGCCTCACGATCTTCACCATTGTCGACTGCCGCTTTCAGGTTTTGGGCAATAAGCTCAATAGCTTTAACTGCTGACGCATCGGTTATTGGCGTTGCTGCCGTCGACACATAAGCTTCTACCGCATGAGTCAATGCATCCATGCCTGTCGTTGCCGTGAGGAACTTAGGCATTGCAACCATCAACTCTGAGTCGTTTACTGCAATTATTGGAGTCAGGTTTTTATCTACAATCGGATATTTAGTTTCATCTTCCTCATTGGTCACGATGGCAAATATCGTCATCTCTGCTGCAGTACCAGCCGTAGTATTCACAGTCACCAGAGGAAGTTGTGGCTTAGCCGACAGATGAACCCCTTTAGAATAATCACGAATGTGACCACCGTTGGCTGCGACCAATGCGATGCCTTTAGCGCAGTCATGTGAAGAACCACCGCCGAACGAAATAACGAAGTCACATTTTTGCGCTTCGAGCAGAGCCAAACCCTGATCAATATTTTTTTCTGTCGGGTTAGGCTTAACGCCGTCAAAAATTGAAAAGTCGATATTATGCGCGACTAATTCGTCTGTCAGCTTATCCACCAGCTTGATATCTACTAATGCCTTATCTGTAACAATCAGTGCCTTGTTGAAGTTTCTAGCATTAAGTTCCGTTCCCAATTGTTTGATAGCATCGGGGCCCATCATTGACATCGGGGGCATATAAAATGTAGTACTCATTCTTCATTCC
>SDWK01000314.1 GCA_004195335.1 Shewanella sp. | reverse complement strand
TCCGTCGAGCGGGGGCGGAAGATTGCGGCCGAAATGGATACTGATCTGGCGAGGGCCGGAAAAGCATAATTACATGGGCGTCCCCTTCTCGTTCTCTGGGCGTCCCCTTCTCGTTCTCCTTGGAGGTATCATTACTCTGAAAGAGGGCGAATCGGGAGATAGTCCCGCTCAGTGTTCTGCGCTGGGAAATGTCTAACTACTTTAATATGGAGGTAATTTCGCTATCCATTTTGATTTTGCGAGAGATGCTATTAATAAATCGAGTTAGTTGAGTAGGGTCTGTGATTGCGCCAGACAATTCTTCACTACTTGAAAGGATTGACCTAACTCGTTCAGCAACCTCATCCTTCTTTTTGGGCAACGTTTTTATAATAGAAGCAAGCTCTTCTTGACTCATTGCGGCCCCTAGATTTTCTTCTCCCCACGACTTAACCCTTTTCTTGATTTTTTTGAACGTCTTTTCGTCAATGTCGATTACGCTCTCTTTGATAATGCCACTGACCATTTGATCCATATGTTCACTAGGCCAGTCCTGTGTGCCTACCCGTGAATAAATATGACCAAACTTCCAACCTAGGAGGGCGCGGAATTCTTCCTTGAGCGATAGAATTCTGGCCTTTAAGCATTCGTCGTAATGCTCATTTTTGATTGGTACGGAAAGCCTCAATTGTGCACAACAGTCGACGGCGAGTTTCGTCGACGGCTCACGATGCAGATAAAACATATCATTTTCATTGTTATTGAAAAGTCTATGTAAAAATTGACTGTATTGGTTTTTTGATCGGCTAGTGAAAAGAGGGAAGTCAATTGGGAGTCCCGAAGCAGAAAGCTCTTTCGTTTTCTGCTCCAGAACAAGATCAAGGGGTCTGACTGCACCTAATGTAATATATGGCAAAGGACAGGTCGCAGTCCCTCTCCTTGCCAGATCACAGGATTGAGTTAATACAATGAAAAATAAATTTTTCTTGTTATTAAAAAAATGCGGATGGTATTTCTCTAAAACCGCTTCAATGTAGGGAGATCTCTCAATGATATCCCCCTGCATCAAATCGTCATCTATGCTTTCAGAATAAGTAAAATGCATGGATCTGCATTTTATCCTTCTGTAGTGGCAGATTTAGCAATTGATCCACCGCGAAGCTCTTCATTTGCCCATTTTATAAACTTATTCCTTTTGGGTCGCTTTACGCTTACCCACAAAGTAGTAGTTTCAGCCTTTGGGCAAAATGAAACTGAAGTATAATCCATTTGCTTAAGATTGGAATTCATCGTGTTCTTTGTTGTGGGGCGCACCTCGACAAGTTGGTCAGAGGTTAAACTATATTCTGATTTTATTTCTGTTTTCCTGCTTGAGCTATTTGCAAATAGTCGACTCGTTTTAGTCATCCTACTCTCTCCTCTAGAATTTCAGCCAAATTAAGACCGTCTGGGACAGCGTCATATAGTTCGAGAAATTCAATTGCCCTTCTAAGGTTTCGACTGAAGGTATTGCCGAGCCTCTGGCGGGCTTCGTCTGCATTTTCAACTTCGTAGTGAAAGTTGAATTTAACTATAAGCGATCCCTCTTGGGAAATTTGATTTATGTTCAGGATGCAGTCATCAAGGCTATAGCTTTGCTTAATGTCTACAGACCGTTGGTCCTGAACAAATTCGCATTCCTGGATTCGATTGCCTTGAAGATCAAAGATTCTCATTTGGTCTGCTGATGGTTCTTGCTCGATAAATTCAAAGTTTTGACCAAACGCTTGGATGGGCGTGTGGGGTAGGATTTCCAAAATCCTTGAAGCTTGGTTCTCTACAGAGGTAAGCTTCTCAACAGAGAATTCTTTTGGATATAAATTGAGCCTGTCCATCGCTGGGATATAGGTAACATCATCAATTGTGACCCTGGGAGGCGCCCCTGGTACGGCAGCAAACTCCATCTGGATCGGCATCTCCTCCCCCTCTGGAAGCCCTAAGATTTCGTGACATATCCATTGTGGGTTTAGTATCGCCGGGTTCCATGCTCCAACAATGATTAGTGAGTTTTCCCCTGAGATTTGCATAGATTTCCTTATGTAAAAAACTGCTTATGCAGAATTATAGCATGTGAGAAGATGCGTAAGTAGCCTTTTGTAACACAGAAGGTTGTAATGTAATAAGCTGTAAATATTTCTAACTATACGAGCAGTTTAGAACCCAGGCGGGCACAGTGGGGCACCGCTTTGAGGTGGAACAAAAATAGAACTTGCCCCCATGCTTGTCACCATTGTGGATTTTGACAAGAAACAATAAAAATAGGCACTTGGCTTTACGTAAGCTAAGTGCCTATTTTTATTACTGGAGAAAATCAAAGGGGACGCCCATGTAATTATGCCTTTCTCTGTATCTTCCCTGTGCCATACCCTTGATCATGCTATGCGGATTTTGTCG
>SDWK01000033.1 GCA_004195335.1 Shewanella sp. | reverse complement strand
CATCTAAACCAATAAATATCCAGAATATTAATTATCTCTACTTTCACACTAACTTATCGCAAATAATTCTAATCGATGCATACCAAAAGACATCTACTGCACGGTATTGGATCATCAACGAAATGCTTATGAATAAAGTCAGGTAGGCTACAATTGAGGTACCTAAGATGACAATTCATCATCAATCTTGTGTATCAATCCGGTGCTTTCGGGTCTGTTTTATCTGAAGCTTCTCGCTCCTAGGGCACAGAAGTATACATATCAAGGAGCGATATGAAGTTTGGGTTTAAAGAGATAGTTAATACATTTGGCTTATGCTTACTGATAAGTACACTGCAGCTAGCGCATTTAACCCTCACTTCAACAGAATATAAGGTGAGTCTACGTCATGGTGAAATGCGCCACGATCTCAATATATTGGTTGAGGAGATCAGGCAACATTCGGCCTTTTCGGGCCTAGATAGCTCACGGCTGGAAAATATTGAGCGCGCAGTGGACGCTATTCTTTATCGCTACCCTATCAATATAAACAGCGGCAGATTTAAAGCCGAGATAATAAAACTCATCACCATGCTCAACGACCCAGGCACAAGCATCACCTCCCACTTGGCTCCTTCAGGCGTCTTACCATTTAGATTGAGACCCTTGGGAAATACTTGGCTCGCATTGAACAATAACGAGCATCTGTTAGATCCGGAACATCCCTACATTACCCATATCGATGGAATTCCACTTTCTCGCTGGGTAGATGTCAGCTTACGTTTTATTCCGCACTCTCTGAGGCCGAACATTTCGCAGCTGATACAATGGCTTTCAAAACTTAATATACTAAGAGTCGAGATGGGACTCGCCATTACCGATAAGGTCAGGCTCACTCTGACTGATAATCAGGATTCGAACACACAGCTGATATTAGCAGTGCAGAGAGAGTCACCGTCAAAAGAAAACGCCCCCATTATTAAAAGTTCACTCGATAATGAAAGCAGCGCTGCCCTGATAAAAATTACAGACTTAACCCTATTTGAAACCGACCCCTTGGCGCTTAAAGAGTTACAACACGCCTTTACATCCCCATTAACCATCTTGGACTTAAGAGAAGTGACCGGAAATAGTGACAGGTTATTGAAGCTTATTACTCATGAGTTTGCAGAGCCTGAACAATTTAGCCGGATTGATGAAGCCGACAAACACTTGATGGCATTAGCGCAATACCGGCGCTCGACTGACTTTAAAAACGATCTGCTCAGGCCACTTAATTTTGTCCCTTTCGATGAGTTTAATTTCTTCGAACAGCTTCAACTTTCAAATATTAGCCAATCGATAAAAAATGAAAATGCATCCCGTTTTGGACAATGGTATGCGAGACGTGTTCCAACTCCCGCAATAACAAAGTTAAAGACTAAAGAAAACATGGCTCATCGTCTCGCCCTCTTAATCGGTCCTCAATGTCGGGGAGAATGCGAATGGATTGCTTACGTAGTAAAAGGCTTGCCGAGAGTGACGCTTATTGGCGAGAAGACCTCCGGAGACTTAGGCAAACGTTACGCTTTCTCCTTACCAGAGAGCGCAATAGAGGTAAGACTCACAACAAGTATTTTCTACAGCACTCGAGGTCAATTACTATCGGGCGTGGGTACCCATCCGGATATCAAGCTCCCCATCAATGAAGCCATTCATTGGCAAGGTTTAGTCACTTTGCTCACACAAGAGCAAGCACCCAGTGAGCATCCACAAGCGGCGGTATCTGAGCGATCGCTCAAACGAGTTGAAACTGCCAATTCTAAAAATTCAAGTCATGTTGATTTATGGAATCAAAGCTCCCCTTAATATTGACTGTCAGCCATCAACTTATCTCTAAAAACAAGCAATGAAAATGCCAGATATCCATTCAGGCAATGCTTCTGTTAATATTGATTAAAACAGCACCTTAACTACGAGCACATTAGGAGCAAGCTAGATGTCCAATAAGGCTATAACGGCTGATGCTTTTAACCGCGGAGCGCTGCGCATGACCGTAGCCTTACTTCGTGGGGTAAATCCTCGATTGGCACTTAATGTCCAAAATCAGATGATTGAGCCCATCAACCCACAATCGAACGCCAACCCAAGCCCTAAAGATAATTTCAGGTTAACGCTCAAGCCCATAGAAGTCAGACATATCGTTGAAACACTCAAGGCCAAAGGCCAGCATCCTAATGCCGACCCGGGAACAGAGATGCTTATCAAAGCACTCATCATTGATTGGGTAAACTATGCAAACTATCTCATTGAGCTAGAAAACAGTAAAAATGCATAGTAGAGTAGGCTTTAACATTAGCAATGCTGAATGTGAAGTATTGCCTCCCCAGAGGGAGTTTATAATCTCAAATAAAAAATAATGGAATATAGAATGAGTAGTCCGATCGGTGGTTTCTATC
>SDWK01000836.1 GCA_004195335.1 Shewanella sp. | reverse complement strand
ATCCTGATGGCGATTACAGGCAATGCCGATATGGCCTTGAGGCGCACCAACAAGGGCGCATCCCCCATAGTGCATTTGCAGCGCATCAAAGAGTCCGCCGAAAAAGCCTCAGATCTGTCCAATCAAATGCTCGCCTATTCCGGAAGAGGCAATTTCCAGGTCGAGAGCCTTGACCTGAATCAACTGCTGGAAGAAACCCTGGATATGCTGGAGCTGTCGATTTCTAAAAAATCCGTCGTGAGTCTGAACCTCACTAGATCGCTGCCGCCCATGGAAGCCGATATTACCCAGTTACGCCAGATAATTATGAACCTAGTGATCAATGCCTCTGAGGCCATTGGCGACCAGGACGGCGTGATCAGCATCACCACCACAAGCACCACCCGGACGATGAATTATTTGCACGACAGCATGTTGGCTGAAAATCCCCGCGCTACAGAGTATATCTGTTTGGAAATCACCGACACCGGCAGCGGGATGAATCAGGACACACTTAGCAAGCTCTTCGATCCGTTCTTTACCACCAAGTTCGCCGGTCGCGGGCTGGGGATGTCCGCAGTTCAGGGCATCATTCGGGGCCACAAAGGGATGATTGAGGTTGAAAGCGAACCTGGCAAAGGGAGCACTTTTATGGTGTTGCTGCCCGCTCATGATAAGCCCGTCAATATTTCAGTCGGCGGATCGCAAAAGGCGGACTTGAAAGGCCAAGGAAAAGTTCTATTGGTTGATGATGAAGAGGAGGTGCGGAATATTGGAACCGAGATGCTTCAAGAACTGGGATTTACAGTCATCACAGCCAACGACGGCAGAGATGCGCTGAAGACCTTTCACTCATCCGATAACATCGATTTCGTGATCCTCGATCTGACCATGCCGCACATGGATGGCGAGCAATGTTTCCGTGAGCTGCAGCAGCTCAACCCCGAGGTCAAGGTCATCATGTCGAGTGGCTACAATCAATTGGATACTAATCAGAAACTTCTAGGCCAAGGATTAGTCGGCTTTATACAAAAACCCTACGATTTGAATACCCTTAGCGAATCAATCCAGAGGGCAATTCAGTGATCCATCAAAACACAAGCTGAAGGCTGTTGCGCTGCGCTCTTCATTCACTTTTTAGAAAAAAATGAACAAGTATGTCCCTTCTTGCCACAAGAGCGAAGTTGAGAGACATCGGATTTTAAGCCCTTTTTAGCCGTAATAGTTCGCGCTCTGACCGGCCCCTGCTTTTTGTCTGATAAGTTATGTCACCAAAAAATAAGCCACAAATGTTCGGAAGATAACTAAGTTACTAAATATCCTGCAAAGCAAGAACGGCCAACCCCATTTTCGAGGTTGGCCGTTTCTGTGTCTGATATGTTCTGCAATAAGGGGCTGGCCAAAGAAAAGGCGGTCACAAAGGCCGCCCAATCTATACACTCAGATTCTCTCCTGCGGGGAATCTAAAATTTACTACTCTTCTACATAGTTGATGGCACTGTATGGGCAAGCTGGAATACAGATTCCATCAAAATCACATTTACTTTCATCAAGCAACGCGGTTCCGTCAACGATGCTGATCGCTTTTTCCGGGCAGACCTTGATGCATTCGCCACTACCGCAACACTTGTTCCTGTCGATAACTATCTTCATAACCGTATTGCTCCTTATTTGTATTTGATACCACATCCTAGTGAAAGCTTCGAGGCCTGGTCAAGTCAGGAGATTAAAATAATTGTCAGGCTACTCAAAAATCTGGTTGCTGCGGGTGTCTGGGCAGTTGTAACAATAATCCATACCAAGAAAAGAAAAAATTCAGGAACTGTATGATTTGCTGTTTCACCCGGGACCATAGGCCCGGGAAGGGGAAAATGTCTGTTTCTACAGCCTCTGTAATCCGATACAAAGTGTTAGATAGATAGTGCAATGCGAGAAACGCCTACGTATATGGTAACCGTTGGCGTTTAGTGTTCTATTCTTTGGGAATTGACCACTATGCATCCAAGAGGAAGGCATATAGTCAATGGACAAGGTTCAATATGTGAAGCTTAGTTAGCAATTGTTCTTCTTGCCTTTCGATATGGTCGTCCAAGCAACAGGATGCCAGTAGCCGCTAAGTAGTGGCCCTCATGCCAAGAGTAATCCAAACCAAGAATTTTTTTGTGTATTTGGCGTATCAAGACTATGCCCACACTCCACGCCAGGACAATCAGCCAAAAGGAACCTATGTCAAAATAACTGCCATGAAAAACTTTATGGCCAATACTCGCCATGGCCACACCCATTAGATATGGTAGGCCCATATAGATTACGAAACCGACAAGAGCGCCAGCCAACGGCAGCAATAAAACATAAAGGAAAAACGCTCCGAGAACGTAAAGTCCAAACTCAAACATACCTTTCTCTCCCTTGTTGTGGGTTAGGTGCCCTTGGTGGTTGATG
>SDWK01000565.1 GCA_004195335.1 Shewanella sp. | reverse complement strand
CCTCGGAATTACCTGTTAAAACAATTTGAGCAACAAGTTGTACATTAGTTCAATATAAATATTGAGAGTGATAGCAACCTCATCTATCAATTTGACGGTAAAACGCCAATGAAGAAATAAAGGTTAGATGATGAAACTGGTGCTTTCTGGCTCGAATGAAGTGAAGAGGTTTATTCAACACTCTATGAAATGTGGAGAAACCTACTCACTTGTATTTGTCTCATTATTGGCTGAATCAAGTAGATGCCGATAATGAACTTAGCTGTTCGATTAGAAAATCGAGAAAAGCACGTATATGAGGCTTTGGGTACTGAGCCCCCTTATAGATAGCAAAGATCTCACCACTGCCTTGTGCTCCGTGTGTTGCAGTCCAGTCGGGTAGGAGTTCGATAAGTTGCTTGCTGACGATATAGGGTTTAACCATCCAGTCTGATAACAGAAGTACCCCACTGCCCTGAAGGGCCGCACTGAGCAGAGGCGATCCACCCTTAGAGATTAAATTCCCCATAACAGAGACCTTTTTCTCAGTTTTTCCTTTACTTAAGTACCAGTGATTCCTCTGTCTCTCATGACTGATTAGCAGACAGTTGTGGTGTTGCAGATCTTCTGGTTTTCCAATTATTGGATGAGCTTGAATATAATCGGGTGAGGCCACAAGAGAGGTGTGATTGGTGAGAAGCTTTCTCGCCTTCAAACGACTGTCTTGCGGTGTGCCAATCCTGATAGCCAAATCGATATTTTCACTATTAAGATCGACCACTTTATTGTCTAACTCTAACTCGATCTGCACATTAGGATAGCGCTCAAGAAATTTAGGAATGAGTGGGGCAAGATAAATATTACCGAAGCTTTCAAATACTGAGATCCGCAGTATTCCCTCGGGTTCGGGGTTAGTGCCTTTCATTTCGCTCAGCAATTTATCTGCATCCTGCACTAACTTGGCCGATTGCAGGTGAAAGTATTGACCTTCTTCGGTAAGAATTAGCTGACGGGTGCTTCTTTTAAAGAGCGTGGTTTGTATCAAGGCTTCCAGGTTATCTATGTTGCGGGCAACGGAGGAGGGCGCCATATTTAATGCTTGGGCTGCTTGAGAGAAACTTCCCGACTCAACAACCTGATCGAATACTTTTATCAAATCTAACATCTCTCACCTCTAGCACCTGTCATCTCAAATATTAGCCATCTTTGCGTTTTATGCAAGACTGTTACAGCTGCAACCACTATTCCACTATCAAATCGAATTATGCACAATTATCTCATCGCAATAAAGCGGATCACTTTACATTTATTCAATAGGAAAACTGAGATGACTACACGTATAGACCTGGCTAAAACTCAACCTGCTGCACTCACCGCAATGTTGAATGTTGAAAAGTACCTTTCACAAACCACGCTTCCCGCTAAGTTAAAAGAGCTGATTAAGATACGTGCATCAATGATTAACCAGTGCGCTTACTGTATCGAGATGCATACCACTGAAGCACTAAAAGCCGGAATCGAACAGAAAAAACTGTTTGCCATATCAGCCTGGAAAGAGTCCCCGTTATTCGATGACAAGGAGCGTGCGGTATTAGCATTAACCGATGAGATGACCTTAGTTGCCGACTCCGGTGTGTCCGATGCAGCTTATCTCGCATGTCTGGAGAAATTGGGAGAGGAGCAGCTCGCAGAGGCTATGATGCAGGTGATTATGATCAACGCCTGGAATCGCTTTGCCTTAGCGACACAGATGAAACACTAACCTCATTACGGCGATTCCCCCCTAGTGAGTTAGTATCAGGCCTCTACAGATAGAGGCCTGATATCGAGAGAAACTCCACCCGGAAATGGAACGTTATTAACGAGTAAGAGTTCAGGCTTGCCGCTCTTAGCGGCACCTTAAAACTTACGACTAAACTTACAACTGATAGCTAAATGTCACCTTAGCATTGCGTTCCTCGCCTGGCATACCGCCTAAGAACATCGCCTTGCTGTAGTAGGTCTCATTGAACAAGTTGTTCACGTTAAGCTGCAACTTCCAGCTATCGGCCTGATAACTGATGGCTGAGTCGATGACTGTGTAACTAGGTACATAACCGGTAGGAATACCGAATGAGCTGGAGTTAGTGCTACGCTCATCGACATATTTTGCGCCAAGGCTAATGTCCAGAGGACTACTCAAGGAAAACCACTGTGCACCATAGGTGACCCAGGCACTGGCTGTGACATAAGGCACCCCTTTCTGACGAGTATCATAGCTGGATTTATTGGGGTCTTTCTTGTCCCTTGCATCCTGATACACACCGTTGACGTTGATGGCCCACTGGTCATTCAGGTGCGCGTTCATGTCCAGCTCGACACCTGAGGTCTCTTCGCTGCCATCATAGAAGAACTCTTGCACTTCGGGTCCACTAACACCCGCTTCAAAATCCTGATTATTAAATC
>SDWK01000311.1 GCA_004195335.1 Shewanella sp. | reverse complement strand
GTTATTCGGCGTGCATGTTGCGAAATGACGCGATGTTTAAGTTTGAACCGCCGGTGTGGTGCCTCTTTGGCGTCGGTATATTATTTGCATAAAGGACACTAGTGTCTGGTGCTTAATCTAGGGTTTTTCCTTGTGTCTGCGGCTCTTTAGCGGAAATTATATAAGGTGGTTTGTTTTTTTAATGACTAAGGCGTTTCTTTTCAGTTTGCTGCTTCTTATCTCGGTGGCCTTCACTTGTGAAGCCATGGAGTCTGCAGTTACGGCTGTTGCCGATTTACGCTACGGCAGCCAGAGCGCTATTGAATCGGGTGTGAAAGTTCTGGATGCTAGTCATTTTATTCAGCATTATTCATTTCTTTATGAGGTCAAGGGCTCACTAGCTAAAGGGCGCGCTGGCAAGTACGATTTTTCTCTCGGTTACGAGCAGAATTATGTAGATTCTGAGATCAACGGCGTAGCCATGCCGATAGACAATCCACTTGACAAGATCCTCTATCGGGGAAATATTTTACTGGCTCCTGGCGGCCTCCCTTTTCGATTGAATATGTACTCCCATGACATGCAACGAGTCACCTCGGAATATAAGGATCTTGGCGCACTGTTTGAGGCGGGGGCTGCTTTTGATGCTGGTAGCGAATTCGGTACGGTAACGGAGGTTACCAACGGTGAGCGGACAGTCAGCGGTCTCACACTGGAGTTTGGCGTATCCAACGGCAGCTACGGTGGCCCATATCGCGACATCTTGACTTCCGTGCCGCGATTCCTTTTGGACTATCGCGAGAGCTACGCCCATGATGTTCACACCACGACCCCCGAGCATTGGCGTGATCGTGATCTTGCGTTTGTGTCTCTGAATAAGAAAAGTAATTGGTATCACTATCGAGTTGCGACACATGAAGATTTACTTAATCCTCTTAATAATTCGACTACTTCTAGTCATTTGCTAGGTACGATTGACCATCTCGATCATCGGCAGTGGGTACAGCTGACCAACTGGATTAAGGTGTCGGCAGACCTTAGTTATTCCGAAGGGAACTCTCCCGGCCGGTATACTAACGCTCAGAGCGTAGCTGGTAGTAAGTATGAAAGACACAGTCTCAATTTGTTTACACGTGCAGAGCGGACTCGTTGGAGGGTTTCTTCGTATAGCAATTACAATCGTTTGCGGACCCCAGGTGTCCTAACCAAAGAACTTAGTGTGCCCATTTTTGCTTCGGGTGAGATTGATGCTAACACCTCATGGCGATCCAGCCTGGTCGCTAATCGTTTTCTCGAGAATGATTCATCTCTGGGCGATAAGCTTGATAGTCTTTCTGGTGCGGTTAAGGTCGAAATGTATAAGCAGGCACGTTACATTGTTGTCCCATCGCTGGAAGGTGCAGTCGAGACCGATTTAGATGGAAGAGGGCTTGCGGTTAGGGCTGGAGTAGAGCTTTACTCTAATGCTGGATATCGTTCCAGTGTCGATCTGGCAATCTCATATAGCGCTTCCTTGTTTTCAAAAACTGCCAATAATGGTCAAACTGTAGATGCTGTTGAGAGTGCAGTAAATCTGGCGGTAGAGAAAGAGTTGAGCTCCGTTGCCAGACTCGGTTGGCATCAGGAATTGGTTTATGGGACTGGTGATAGTGTTGGTTCTGTCACTGACGCAATCAGCCCATTGCTTGCAATCAGATCTGCTGGAGATTCTGGAAGCGCTTTTCGTTCAGGTTCGGACCTGTACGTTGAGTATAGGCCTTCTTCGAAATGGGCAGATCGTATAAGCGCCTCACACGGTTACAGCTCATCTATACTTGCAGATGAGACGTCGCTAGGCCTTGCTCATTCTCTGGATTATTATGGGAAGAAAATGACTGGACGAATGACGAATGCTTGGCATACTAACCCAATTGTTGAAACAGGATCTGATATGCAAGCTATAAAAGCACAATTCACTAACACCTTTCAAATTAGATATTCTTCCGGCCGGGCTGTGAAGGCCAATATTAAGCTTAACTACGACGTAGATCAGTTCGAGAATGGCGCTACTACTACTTTTTTGTCGGCAGCGCAAGGCATGTATTATACTTTCTTTAGCCAGGCCGGAGCGAGGAGGCCCTTGGTTAGATTGGCTGAGGAAGTTACCGGCACACGTAGCCCGGGCATTGTCGGAGATTCGGCTAATAGCGTAGGCTTGCTTTTGGGATGCGATTATTTCCCAACGCGGAAAACTCTTCTCGGGATAAAGGCGCGATATGATATCGACAATTATGAAAATAGTGATACCGTGCAAGTTTTTTTAACTGCTGGAATGAATTTCAAGAAATTATCAGTAACCCTCGATTATGCCTATGCCGAGCGGAGTGAGACAAGTGTGTTGCCAGGGCGTATGGAACACCGCTGGGAAGCTCGGGTTAAAAAGACTTTTTGAGGGGCTGGATTTGACT
>SDWK01000037.1 GCA_004195335.1 Shewanella sp. | reverse complement strand
CTGTTTCTGGGTTATTACCGCGATGGCCAGTATCACCGCCCCCTAGATAATCAAGGCTGGTTTAACACCCGGGATTTAGGACAGTTTGATGCACGGCAGCACTTAACTATCTGCGGGCGCTTGGACAACCAGTTCATCTCCGGGGGCGAGAACATTCAACCCGAAATGATCGAACAGACGCTGGCTGCGTACCCAGGCATAGCGGCGTGCTTTGTGGTACCGGTTGCTGATCCTCGCTATGGTCAGCGCCCTGTCGCCTTTATCAGCACCCTATCCAGCATCGATACCGTCCAGCTAGAATCCTGGCTACGCCAACGCCTGCCAGGCTACCTGATACCTATCCGTTACCTGCCCTTACCGGCTCCAACAACAGCCCTCAAAACCAGCCGCGCAGAACTGATACGCCTAGCCGCCAAGCTAAACCGGTAGGAATAAACTCGACCCACAAGGATGAAAACAAAACCTGCCGGTGAGCACAGCCGATAAAAATTGTTTTTTCGGTCTTGAGTGAGAACCTGAAGCAACTCTCGTGCGTGTTTTTTTGATGCTTTTTTAATCATCCACGATCTGCTTAAACGTTTTCACACAGTCTGGCGACATAGCGGTCGTAATGGGACGTTTGATCAGGCCGCTGTTAACCTCTCGCATCCATCATTTCGGCAAAAGCATTTTCCATTTTTTTTGCAAAACCTTCAGCATCAGAAATAGGTGCGTTTGCCATTCTGTGGCGTAGTTCCTGTTTGTATCTCCTTTGGGCCGATCTGTCTTTTCCTAGGCAGACGGCGATTTCAATATACTCCTCAACGGTATCTCCACAGAGCTCCGGATATCCAGTATTTTCAAGGATACTTGCGGATACTCGAGATGCATGTCGATCGCCCAAAAAGGCAACAACGGGAACGCCCATGTGCAATGCTTCGCAGGTCGTAGTAGTCCCATTGTATGGGAAAGTATCAAGAGCTATATCGACCCGGTTATACAAGGAAAGATGATCATCAACTGCGGTGGTTGCTGAAATACATTCGACTCTATCTTTTGCAACGCCATGAGCTTCAAATTTACCCTGAACAAGGTCGATTATTGCAGCGTCATTAAATAGCTTCGACTTCATGAGCAGTTGGCTAACCTCGACCTGATTCAAAACACTTGCCCAGGCAGCGATCACATCGTCTGTCACTTTATTGAGATTATTGAAAGATCCAAAAGTAACGGGTTCAGGGCAGTCTAAATCTCTGGCCTGGGGGGAAGGAGTCGGGCGAATAGGTTGGAAACACAAAAAACCATCAGGAAGGTGTTTAATCGTTTCCGTGGCGAATTCCTGGGCCTCCGGCAGTGGATCAGTGATTGCATCTACGAGACGATAATCGATATAGTCGAGGCCTGTTGTATTAGGGTATCCCAGCCACGAGGCCTGTAGAGCCGCAGGACGGTAGGAAAATACCTCAAGCCATCCTCCGCTACCCGTGTGCGCAGAAAGATCAACCAGGATATCAATGCCATCCTTCTTTATTCTCTCCGCTAACTCTTTTTTAGTGTATGTGAGGGCGTTAGTCCAGTTGTCAGCAGCGGACTTGAATTCCTCTGTAATTTGATCCGGTGACGTAACTGTGGAGTAGCAATAAACCTTAACCTTGTTTCGATCATGCGACTTGATCAAGGGCATTATAAAGTAAGCGCAAGATTGTGATCTAAAGTCCGGTGATAGGTATCCGATACGAAGAGGGCGTTGAGACCAATTGGGGGATACACCAGAGGAAAGCGGTTTTGGCTTAGGGGGGAAGACGTTGGAACAATAGTCTTTGTGCAATGCCAGAGCTTCATGGCGACTCAGATTATCGGTGTAATTCACAGTCATTAGAAGGCCGCTGTGAATCGTGTGATCAGACTTGTCCAGTTCAAGTGCTTTCTTGTAATAGGTAACCGCTTTATCAATTTCGCCTTGGTTCCGGAAGCATCCTCCTAGCCCCGCGTGACCTTTAGCTGATGATGGTTCTAGTTTAATGAGGTCTAAAAAACACTTTGTAGCTTCGGTTAAGTTGCTAGCCTCGGAGTAAGCCACGCCAGCCATTAATTTGTAGTCAAGGTTATTGGGTGCTAAAGACTCAGCTTTTCTGGCATGCTCAACCGCTTCATCGATCCTGTGTAAATTGATGAGTAAAGAGCTGATGTTTGAATGCAAAGTCGGGTTGTTCGGCGCTTTATTGTCGTTTCCCATATCGGTAAGCAGGTTTGCAAAGTTAGCATGCGCCTGAGGGTTGGCTGGGTCTGCTTTAATGCATTTCTGGAACGCACTAAAGGCCATCTCTATATTGTTATTAAGCTTTGACACATTGGCTAGATTTAGCAGGAAGTGAGCATTCTTGGGTTGTAGGTTTACAGCTTTTTGAATGCACTCTATAGCCTTTTCATTCTCACCCGCTTGATGGTGTACCAAACCCAGAAGGTGCCACGCATCTGGGTGGCCTGGTGCTTGACTGAGAACCCAACGATAGCCTTGCTCTGCCTTCTGCAAATCACCTTCTTGATGATGCTGCACTGCTTGCATCATCGTCTGCTCAATTTGTTCCATCAACATGCCTTTAGTTGTTTGGTTTCTCTTGCGGCTTGACGCAAAGGTGTCACCTGTAAAGTATTGATAATGTATTAAACGCTACCATTCCCCTTGACTCCGACCACAATTCTCTAGTGTCCGCTTTTCGATCTAAGAGTTGTAGACCTCCAAGGTAAACTATATAGGCCTGTATGACAGGTAAGGTCCGTGAAGAGCCTTTCATGAGCTTGGCATCGAGTGCCCGGTCTGTGCGCTTCCCGTCTAACCCTGCGATTCAGCGAAATATCCGCTTAAAGGACATTGGGTTGATACTGGGAAGCCAAGACGGATGGATCATCAGTGACGGCTCTGTTAGGCGTCAACCATCTTGGCCGACCGGTCACCCTAATTGTCGCCGAACACGGCTCAGTGTCGGCAGCTGCTGTTCATAGAGGTTCAAACCTAGCGGTCTGTGTGACCGCTTTGTAGACAGGCTGTGTAAAAACGTCCGAGCAGCTTGCTGCTGATCATAAAACAATCAAAAAACGCGCATGAGAGTGGCTTCAGTATGTACTCTAGCTCGAAATAAGGATTTTGATCGGCTGTACTCATCATCTGGTTTTGTTTTCACACAGCCTGTAGATTAAGCAGCCGCCTCGCGCCCTCTCCTGAGTGACGATAAAAGGCCGACTGCATTCGCTTGCTATAGACCAGAAAGGCCCCGTTTGAGCGGCAGCTCTTGAGCATACCTGCCGCTGGGGCTGCAGATCTTTGCGTTAGCAGCCTGTCGGACTAGACGCTGATCTACTTCGGGAAAGCCGCTTCTATCAAGCTAGAGGGGGGCCATTTTTCACCCTATTTTTCGTTAAATAGAACCAATATTCTCCTCGAAATAGTTTAAAAACTGCCTCAAATCGGACGTCCCCTCGCTACGACCAGTCAAGCCCGACAGACTGCTAGATGGTGATTTTAGTATCACCTCTATTACTCACCAATCGCATAAAGCTACTCGTTATCCCCTTTGAATATACGACTTTATTTCAGAACTCTTGGATGATGGAGCAATAACATGGGGCTCTAGCGAACCTCCGTATTAAACCTTATTACTCGAACACAAGCGATCTACCTGCCACAGGTTTGCGCGGGCAACCTGTAACCGGCTCAGCGGCCACGGGCTATCAAGGCACCAGCTCCACCACATCTTAGCGGTATTCAAATCGATGCCACTAAAAC
>SDWK01000016.1 GCA_004195335.1 Shewanella sp. | reverse complement strand
AGAGATGAGTCTACTTTACAAGGACAGTAATGAGAACAGTTAAGGAAGCTGCATGCCCAAGTCAATAATGACCATCTTATTTAGCTTGGCACTGGGTTTAGTCATAGATCACCTGAATGGAGCCTATCTATTCAGCCAAGCCTACGGCTCATTAGTATCAGGCTTAGCTTTCTTAGCCCTATTCTTCATATGTAGCAGCTTCTATTCGAGCGTCGTCTACAAGGTGAGATTAGGCCAAGCTTTTGACCGTTTTCTTGCCCCATACGGCACAGATACATTGAAGTTGCTGGTAAACCTACCCATGACAATCATGTTCATCGCCTTCACCTCTGGAGCTATCGACCACTTTTTATGGGTTGCCTTGAGTATCGCCATCGGTGATCTCTATTATTTCAAATACAGACCCCAGCAAGCAGAGGAAGCATAAGGGGAAAAGAGTTGATGCTATTACGTATTGGCGTCGCCGACACTCTCCCCTGCCTCCAGCTTTTTCAGATTCATTCGATTGAATTAAAACGGAAATAGAACCAGAAGTAACGCGGGCAGAATAGTGCGGAGAAATAAACCATCTACTCTATCCCACTTTTCACGGTTAACGGTTAACGGTTAAAAATGCACCCGAGCCGTTTATTTTATGTCTCTAGCCCAGCAGATCACGTAGTTGTTGCTCGGCTATTTCGGTTGCACTCTTTTCCTTGTCTTCCGCCTTAGCTGAGGGCTTGGGCGTATCGCCAAACAGTTCGGCGAAATCGGCCAGCGCCTGCTCATTAGCCGACTTAGCGTTAGAGCCAGTGTTAGCCCCGCTCTCGGATGGCTTAAAATAATCACAAAAATTAGCCCGCTCCCGATCCGATACCCACTCGGCCCGCTCCTCCTTGCAGTCACCTCTGCCCGAGTCATTAAAGAAGACGCACATCTTGCACACGTGTTGATCCGCGCCGCAAGTCGCACACACTTCGCGCCGGGACATAGGTAAAATCAGCGCCTCGAGCGCCTTATCACAGTGCCAGCATCTGAATTGCTCAGACATGATTTTATCACTCATACTTATCACCCATACTTATTTACCCATAGAGATCAGCGGCCCCAAAATCATAGCCGATATTCCCTCATAAAATCGACACTTTCTTCTTCAGTTTTCCACGTTCCCCTATCCGACCTCCATTTTGGATGTGTGATAGAATTGGCGTCTGGTTAACTTCATTATCATACAAGGTAAAGCAATGAATCCTATTCTTGCCATCTTAAAAGAACACAATGTCAGTGACACACAAATTAACGAGCTGTTCCAGACTCTGACCGAAAACCCATTAATGGCGATGGGTACCATTGGGCAATTAGGGATCCCGCCAGAAAAGTTACAACAGTTGATGGCGCTGGTCATGCAAAACCCAGCCTTGATAAAGGAAGCCGTCGTCGAACTAGGCTTGGATTTTTCAAAAGTTGAAGCAGCCAAGGCTCAGCTACAGCAATAAGCCCCTATTTATATAGATGAGCTGATATAAATAAGCTGATATAGATGAGCTTATTTAAATGAGCTGAATTTGGGGCCGAGTCGACCCCAAATTCGAATTAATCTATCCGATCACCTCCGAGTCACCCCATCTCTCGTTCGAGAAGTTTCATAATTTCAAGCCTCGCCATGCTGTTAAGGTCACTTACACAGGTTAAAAACACAACCGTTCTGAGTCATAAGAGGGTAAACACTTTGGTGATAAAGGCGTATGATAAAAATGACTAAAAACTGAAATCAGCGATGAAAACAACGATGGGACAAACAGCAATAGTACTGGGTGCAACCGGCGTGGTGGGTCGAGAAATCGTCGAACAGCTAAGTCTGGCTCCTCGGATAGATGAGGTTATCGCCATTACCCGCAGACAGGTTAAATACGCTTCGAGTAAGGTCACTAATCATGTGGTTAACTTTGATCAACTGGAGCAATATGCCACCGCCTTTAAGGCAGATATGCTTTTCTCCTGCTTAGGTACCACATTGAAACTCGCCGGCTCCATCGAACGGCAACGTCTTGTCGATGTAAACTATCAATACCGGGCCGCAAAACTGGCCTCAAGCAATGGCGTAAGTCACTATCTGCTGGTCTCATCCAGCGGTGCAAACCCTGACAGCAATAGCGCCTACCTGAAGATGAAAGGCGAGCTGGAAGCACAAATCACCGCCCTTAACTTCCCACACACCAGCATCATTCAGCCCTCACTGCTATTAGGCAAGCGAGAAGACTTTCGACTCGGCGAAAAACTCGCAAGTACCCTGCTGCCATACCTGTGCAAACTCTCAGGGCTCAAAAAATACCGCCCCATCACAGGCAAACAAGTCGCCACCAAGATGTGCCAAATCGCGATTCAAGAGACGAGTCCCGCTGTAGATAGCAGTCCAATAGATATCAGCCCAGTAGACAGCAAGGTGCAATAT
>SDWK01000854.1 GCA_004195335.1 Shewanella sp. | reverse complement strand
GGCCTGATGATTGGTCATTTGTTTATGTTTATTAAACTGCTTCGAGAAGTAAAGCGGGCAGCGTCGCAGAGCGACTCTGCCCGTTGTCATCTATTTCTGACTTAATACTGAAGGTATTGGTGATTGTATTGATTGTATTGACTGAATTTTGCCTTTTTTAGCATGCAATAACGGGCTTAATCCCATATTGGGTTTGGCTATATCACCTAGGTTATAATCACAGACGCCATCTGGAAATATCGATGTTAACTTTTGCAGGTATGGGGTCATAGATATGTCTCCATAAGTGCCATTTGTGATCGCATTGGCAACCGGGATCCGGCCGCACTTAAAGATGCTGCCCGCCCAAGGGCCGCCAGCCTGTACTCGAATATTGCTGTAAATAGGGAAGATTTTGCTGCACTCTCCTGGGAGCTTGTTGTTCCACTCCCCATCCCAGACACTGTCACCTTCAAACAGTATTTTTCCCTGACTACTGATACAGGCATCGCGAAGTGATTTTGGTTTTGTCGTCGCAGGATTTTTGTCATCCGAGTATTTGAGCGTCATTAACCAGCGATCTAAATATTCAATGCCTTCTTTGATGGGGGTATAGTCTTTGTGAGATATCCAGATAACCTGATTATCGCTATGCCCCTGATAACTCTGGATCCTGAGGCGGCTCTCAAAAGAGGCGGCCGTATGATGCATATTGAGTTCATCTTCCAGATAGTGGCGGATCTCTAAAATAGGCAGTTCGGCCTTGCCGATAAAGATCTGTCCATAGCGATAGCCATTATCGATAGCCTTCGAGTCGGCCGCTTTTCGCTTGGCAATATTGGGTGAAGGTTCGGTAATGTTATTACGGCTCCAAAGGCTTAACCACAAAGGAAATTTCATCCCAAATGGAGTCAATGCCGTCTCTTCTTGCATCTTTTCCTGAGGAACCCAGGAGCCAATATATTGATTGAGGTGAATAAACTCCTCGATACTGATGTCGCCGCGGCGTAGTGCCATCAAGCCATATTGTACCCCTTCATTGCCCCAAGTCGTGCGGGCGAAACCATTATTATCGACCCCATAGATCTGTGCTAAATCTTGCCAGTAAGTCCAATTTACCTGAGCTTTCACATCGTCAGAGAAAAAGGGTTTAATGTAGCCCTGCTTAGGGTTATAGAAGAAGGTTGAGGCGATAAACCAGGAGTAGACACACTCGCTGCTACCATTAGGCATAGATGGCCATGCGCCCGCCATCAATTGATTCAGAGGGACAAGAAAGGTGTAGGGGTGGCTGAAATCATTGATACCGTTCATGCCTTCAATGTTTTCTCTTTGCTCCCAGTCCCGCCACTTGTCATTGCCATTGTCAGTGATATTGAAGTAATGCTGTAGCAGGTCACAATCGAGTATGAAAATTGATTGTGAGACCATATCCGGATAACTGTATAGCGGCATTAATCCGTCCAGTATTCCTTGACTGTTTTGTGCTATCAGGTATTGGGCCAATGCTCCACCAGAGCCACCAATGCCCAGTGTGTATATCGGTTCGCCATAGAGGGAGGTGAACTGTTTCTTTACTCTCCTGGCAATATCTTCGGCCAGAAGCATGTTATAGGAGTAGCTGGTGTTATTACCACTGGAGCCTACGACTGCGTATCCCTGGGATAAGAGAGATCTGCGTCTGCCTATAAATCGCTCAGCCCCCATCTGACCCTGCCGGAAGCCGATGCTGGAGCCACCTTTAAATTGATAGAGAAGCTTTTTATTCCAGAACTGTTTTATATTGCGGTTCCCCAAGCCATGCTCAGGCACTAACATGACGATATGGTAGATATAGCGGTTGATGCTGCCTCTTTCTAAGCGATAGATTTCGGGGATGAGTTTTCCCGCTATTTCTATATGGGCGATGCTGGACTTTGCTGGTGGATTCTCGATGTTGTAGGGTTTTATCGAATCGTCGTTGTCTACGTCATCAGCCACGGCATAGTAATAATCCAACCTCGATTTGATGAGGCAGTCTTTACTGTAGCCAATAATCTGCTCGTTGCTATCGTAGACTGGTACTCCATAGCCTTCCTCATTATCGACTAAAGGTTGCCCCAGACCTGCATCCAATGTCATGCAGTAAAAAGGATATTGTCGCTGCCCGGCATACAGGGGATCGATTGGACCTACCCGACCTAACTCAATGGGAAACGAAAACGTTTCGGCGGGTCTCGGGGTTAAACTTATGTGTTTATCGACTGCTAATATGGGGTTGTCATTGCCCATCAGGGCAATACTTTTTACTTGTCGACGAACGAGGGGATCGGGCTCGCAGGCGGTTAATAAAGAACATATTAGCAGAAAAAACGTGAGGCAAGACTTGGTCCTGTCTCTTATACACATCT
>SDWK01000849.1 GCA_004195335.1 Shewanella sp. | reverse complement strand
AAAAACACCAGCACTTAGGCTGGTGTTTTTTAATCTTTATTCGAGGTACTACCCACGAGAAGGGATTAGCCGCAGAAGTGCTTTACAGCCTTGCTGACTAACTCGATACCGGTCTGATCACATGGAGGAAGCTCTGCATCACTTTCATTAATGGGTGTGACTCGGTCGCCCCACTTAATTAATGCCGCAGCAGATGTCAGTCCCGCGCCAAAGGCACAAGAGAGTATTGTCTGGCCAGGTTTAATTTTACCTTGCTCCAGCGCATCACAGATGGCGATAGGAATCGTGGCTGCCGATGTGTTACCGTAATTGGCAATGTTAACAATTGCTTTTTCTTTCGGGATTTTCATACGACTGATAAGGGTATCGATAATACGCTCGTTAGCCTGATGAGGAATAACCCAATCGACTTCTTCTTTCGAGGTATTGCATTTCTCGAGTACTTTGTTGCTCAACTTAGCCATACCTGAGATGGCACGCTTAAAGATCTCCTGACCGTTAAACTCGATATAGAAGTTCAGTGACGCCGGATCGAATCTGTCCATTGCAGTACCGAAGCCTGCTTTTAGGATGTCACGACCAGCGGGGTCATTGTTAAGCTCATAGCCTAAAACGCCAATGGCTTCATCTGTCGCTTCCAGTACAACTGCACCCGCACCATCACCGAAAAGTACGGCTGTATCGCGACGGGACCAGTCAAGGTAGAAGGAGAGACGCTCCGCACCGATAACAAGTACCTTTTTACATTGGCCACTCTGAATCTGAGCACTACCCAGACCCACGCCATATAAAAAACCACTACAGGCGGCATTGATATCGAATGCCGCACATGTAGCGCCTACATTGGCCTGTACCGTAGAGGCGATATTTGGGATCAAGGTGTCCGGGCTGGCGGTAGCCAGAATTATCATATCCAACTCGCTACCATCAATGCCTGCTGCAGCGAGTGCACGCTGTGCGGCGACTGAAGCGAGTTCAGAGGTATTGACATGGCTGATATGACGTTGGCTGATCCCGGTGCGTGGTTTTATCCATTCATCCGATGTTTCGATAAAAGTGGCAAGGTCATGATTTGTTAAGGTGGCTGGCGGAACACATTTTCCCCAACCTGTAATACTGGCGTACTGCATCTTCGATTCTCTCAAATAAAAAGGCAGAACCTTGGCTCTGCCTTATCAAACATAATTAGTTAAGCTTAACAAGTCGTCAGCTTATCAACAGTGATCTAAGCCACTTGTTGGGCGACGAGTTCACGGATCGCTTCTGCTGCATGCAGAATATGTGCTCGTAGTAACTTGACTGCCTTATCGATATCTCCGCTCTTGCAAAGACTGAGTAATTCTCTATGGTCTTGTTCTGCTTGTGGTATTCCGCCAGCTAATAATAGTTGTAAACGGATATAGCGGTCACAATTTGTGTTTAGGCCATGAACCACTTCCAATGTATGAGGACGGCCTGCTGGGCTATATAAACAGGTGTGGAAGCGAGTATTAAGCTCACTCCAGGTACCGACGGCATCTTCATGCTTAAATGCAGATTCCAGCTCATCGAGTACTTTTTCCGCTTTAAGCAGATCTTCATCTTCCAGCTTAGGAATCGCCTTTGTCAGAAGGTCTGTTTCAATCAGAGCACGAAGTTCAAATATTTCAGTGACTTGTTCAACCGATAACTCAGTAGCAGTTGCGCCCTTGTGGGGTTCAAACTTGACTAAACCTTCGGCTTCTAATTGTAATAAGGCTTCTCTGACGGGAATACGACTGACGTTAAGTTGGTCGGCTAAAGCACTTTGACGAAGGGGTTCACCTGCAGCAATTTCACCAGATAGAATTTGTTCCCTTAGGACCTCTACAACGACTTGCGTACGCGTTTTATGGATAATTGGTGTAGATCGGCTCATAGTTTCGGTTTCTATCTATTCGTTATTCTATTTAGTCCGTCTAAGATTACCGTTAATGCAAGTATAAATAAAGGGAAACAGTATTCCCTTTATCTATTTTGATACGTGTGAAGAGGTATTATACCAATCGGAATAAGAAAGTGATCTACTCAGAGTTTTTTTGGCAAACTAATTTATGGCGAATGGATGAGAGAATGGTGATCCATTTTGAAGCCATTCAACGCAGAAGTAGGCAGCCAAAAAAACTCCTGAAAGGCGAGTTTTAGCGCATCCGATGCTGTGTTAACGAGCTTAAACGTAGAACAACTATGTTCTTCACTCGTTGCCTTGCCTCAGAAGCGCTAAACTCTCGCTGAGCGATCACATCTTTATACCGATTGGTATCAAAAGCAGATGACCTTAGGATTGTCACTCTTTAGTTCATCGGGTAGCAAGGTTTGTGGCATATTTTGATAGCAAATTGGGCGCTCAAAGCGTTTCATCGCGTCACTGCCTACAGAGGTACTGCGGCTATCTGTGCTGGCCGGATAGGGAC
>SDWK01000846.1 GCA_004195335.1 Shewanella sp. | reverse complement strand
GGTTACTCACCGGTCATGGGACAATTTAAGCAAGATAAACAAACTGGGATCTGGAGTTTTTTTATTCCATTAAGTAAAGGGGGAAAAAGACGCAGTGTCGCTATATCTAAGGCTCTACTCGAAGGATTAGTTGAGTACAGAAGGCATCTGAAACTGCCTGACTATCCAACTCAGGGGGATAATCATCCGCTTTTTATTCGACATAGAGCGGCGGGGCGAGGCAGGGATGTTGGCGCTATTAATGCTAACTTAGGGATCCGTCAACTAAGAGAAGAGATCGAAAAGATCATCGAACATGCGGCTAAAAGTGCCGAAAATGACGGATTTAACGAAGATGGTCAACAAATGAGAAGGCTGACAGCTCACAATATACGCCATACGGGGATCACCCATGACATCAATATTAACGGCCGACCATTATCTCATGTACAGGCCGATGCAGGACACGAGAGTATCGATACCACATCTCAATACCTGCACACATCACAGATAGAACGGCACCAAAGTGCACAGAACAAACCCTTAGATCACCTGCAGGGAATCGAATAGTTTCGGTCAAGCTGGTAAACATTTGCTAGTAAAAAGTAGATCTTAGAAAAGCCAAATCTACTTAATTTTGAGTGTTGAGTTAATGCCGATAAGTGTCATTATCGGCAATTGAGATAAAATCGTAATCTCATGCCCATATGCTGCTACCAAGCTTAGTCTTCCTACCTATATTGCTTGCTATCAATTGGCTCAAATATCTTGTGAACAAGGCTCGACACGGCACTCTGTTAACGACAATTCAAGATATATCGAAACCGATACTGATACCGGCATCCACCAATTTCTGCGCGTTAAACTGATATGTGCGCCTCTATATATCTCCAAATTACGGACAGCATCTTTAAGAATAATACAAATAGGACAATACAAATGTCGTAGCTATTGCTCTCAGAAGCTGATCTGATCGAGACCTATATCGAACGATGAAGATTATCGGTTCGACGATTTCATTCTTAAAATTCCTAGCCTTGGTATGAATTGAGCTTTTGATTAGAAGCCTTAGGTCAAAAATCTTAGATTAAAGCGTCAGATTTATAGACTTAGCGATATCCACACCAGATCACTATGCTAAGTATCAGCCAATCCATATCGACGGTATCAACCACATTAAGTACAAAATTCAACGCGTTGCTACGTACATGCTTTAAATTTATCTGGGTAGTTACTCGTCAGATTTCACGTAGCGCACGCTTGTGATTTCTGTCAGCTAAGCGCTCATAACAATGCAGCTAGAAGTTATGACTTAATGCCTTGAATAAATGAACCTAGCTAAAAGTTCATAGATACGAGTTCCTGAAATAGAACCCATCAACACAAGCAGTCATCACAAGCAATCAAGCCCGTGCGATTAGAGATTAGTACCTAGTTGAATCTTTCCATCCATATAACAGAATTCAAGCAACCAAATTCACGGTTGTTCATAAACTCGTAATCTATACTGGAACATTGTCTGTAGAAACCAAGAGCAATACTGTTAAGAAATAGAATTCCCAAGGACGCAATGAAAGGATAAACGCTTAGACAAAAGATAGTTATGCGAGTCAGGTATTCAGCATAGGAACAAACAGTCGACAGTCGGTGAAGGTTAACAGAATAAGTGAATCGCACAGTACTTGAGTACAAGACTATCCAATATTGAATAGGTTATAGCTCGCACCCGCAAACATGCATATTGCCACACACGCTATTTAACATAATATACATTGTGCGCACTTATGTGTAAGAGCGGCTGTAATGCCGATAAGTGTCATTATCGGCAACTAAGCATATATTTCATTAGGCCTATGGCTGCTCGCTTGTCATGCGCTCAGGCTTCGCTCTTCCGCGCTGCGCGCCTACGGCCTAAATAATACTGATTGAAGGTTTAGTTGTTCGTGCAACTTGCTGCTCTTGTATTCGACTTGGTGGACACAATGCAGGAATTGAACGTGTATTAGTTCGCAAATAAACAAGGCATTCAGATTTATATTCAACATCAAAACCCAAGTCTTTTAATTGCTCCCCGGTCATCGAATATTGATTCTCTCCAGACACTAAATTAAACACTAATTCCCTACGTTGAAAAAACCTATTTTTACTGTACACATCGAGTACACCGGAGATAAAAATATCAGTGGCTCTATACGGCAAACCTACATTATCAGCATAGTCAGAAACACTTTTACTAGCTTCAGGAGCAGCAGTAACACCACTAGGCGCACTAATAATTTGCCCGATACCCTGAACGCTGGTTTCAACACTTTGTTCTTGAACAGTCTCAGCAGGTACATCGTCGCTAAGCTTGCTCGTGACAAAGTAGATCCAATAAACGAGACAAAGTAAAACAAGTACAAAACTGGCAATGACTTTTGGGTCTTGTAATGGGGTTCTTCCGTTTCCTTCTTC
>SDWK01000995.1 GCA_004195335.1 Shewanella sp. | reverse complement strand
GGGATGACCTTATCGCTCTCTCCCGTGAAGGGGCTGAGATAGCGAACCATAGTTGGGGACATGAGCATCTGATACGTAAGCTCGAAGGTGAGTCGAATGTTCAGTGGCTGGCGCGTATTGAAGAGAATATTCTTAATACAGAGGATGAGATACAGAAGGCTACGGGCCAAAGCCATAAGATGTTGGCATACCCCTATGGCGAGTATAATCAAGCGATAGAATCGATGTTGAGTCAACATGGATTTGTCGGGTTGGGACAGCAGTCCGGTGCTGCAGGCCCCCATTCCCCTCTAACGGCTATTCCAAGATTTCCGGTTGCGGGCGTTTATGCCGAACTGTCGAGTTTAAAGGTGAAGCTGCATAGTTTGAATATGCCGGTCTTATCGCAAGTGAATAGTGACCCAGAGTTGGAAAAAGGGAACTGGCGACCTGAGTTAAGAGTCACCTTAGATATGTCAGATATCTATCCGCATCAAATGATGTGCTTCATACAGGGGCAAGGGGCCAAAAAGCCACTATGGTTGAGTGCGAACGAATTTAGTATTCGCGCCGAATTTGAGTTACCTCCAGGACGATCCAGGTATAACTGTACTGCGCCGAGTAAGAGCGCATCGGGTTACTACTGGTTCTCACAACCTTGGGTGAGACCGAAAGATGATGGAACATGGATCAAGGAATAATAAGTGAAAGCCTGCCAATCGTAGATGACATTCGACATGTATGCTTGTCAGGCATTTTTCATTAATGATAGGAGCTTTTCCGGGATCCTATCTATATGTAATTCTTCACAATTGGCATTCAGTTCTACCGCTGCCCCGGGCATTCCCCAAACCACCGAACTGGCTTCATCTTGTGCCAGAGTGTAAGCGCCACATCTTTTCATATTCAGCAAACCTTTGGCTCCATCCTTTCCCATACCCGTCAAGATCACTCCCAATGCAGATTTCCCGGCAGTTTGGGCAACACTATCAAATAACACATCGACAGAGGGCTTATGCCTGTTAACCGGTTCAGTATCTAACAGCTTGGTATAAAGTAGTCCTCCCCTTCTCTCTATGATGAGGTGAGCATTCCCCGGTGCAATGTAGGCCGTTCCTGATTTCAATAGCTCTCCGCCCTGAGCTTCTATCACCCTCATGCTGGCATGACTATCTAGTCGCTTTGCAAATGAAGCACTAAACGCGGCCGGGATATGCTGTGCAATAACGATGGGAGGACAATCTGAGGGAAGCTGACAGATTAAACGCTGAATGGCTTCGGTACCTCCGGTCGAAGCTCCAATCGAAATTAGCTGGTTCTGTGAACATCTTATCGGTGAGGTGTTTAACTGAGGCTTCGGGATCGGGGAGGTTGGACGGACTTTGCTCTTAGCTGCGAAGCGTACCTTTTCAATCAGCTCATCTCGATATTCCATCAGTTTATTGGTCAGATCTGACTTAGGCTTAGAGATGAAGTCAACGGCCCCTATGGATAGTGCTTCTAGTGTTACAGCCGCCCCTTTTTCGGTGAGAGTAGAGATCATGACAACGGGCATGGGTCTGAGCTTCATAAGATTGCGTAGGAAGGCTATGCCATCCATTTTAGGCATCTCAATATCCAGGGTCAGTACATCCGGGTTAAACTTTTTTATCAGAGCTCTGGCTTCATAGGGATCTTCGGCGGCGCCAACGACGGTAATATCGGGAGTGTCACTAAGCAAGTGAGTCAGTAGTTGCCTAACGAGTGGAGAGTCATCAACGATCAAAACTTTTATCATAACCTCTATCCTTGTTGCTGCACTTGGTCAACCTTTGACCTGATATGAAATCTGTTCTAAAGAGTAAAGGCGGAGCGCTGCAATAAAGTAGCTAATTTATTCCTAGAGGTTAGCAACGGATCGCTTCGTCTGTTGCAGCTTATTGTCGCCGTGTCCTATCGGTCTATAAATCGTTTGCCCGATTAGATCAAAATCTTCAGAAATATGGGTTAATGTTTCCGAGTGACCGATGAATAGATATCCTTGCGGGCTGAGGAGTTTTCTGAACCTGGCGATAATTTTTTTCTTAGTTTCATTATCAAAATAGATGAGGACATTTCTGCAAAAAATCACATCAAAGGGTCCTTTCATTGGCCACTCTCCCAAAAGGTTTAGCTGCTTAAAATGGATCATCTTTTGAATGTTCGAACAGATCTGAATTGTTTGACCATTGTCAGTTTGACGCACATATTTATCGGTATATCGAGCGGATAAATTCGTCACCGATTCACTGGCATAACTGCCAATATTGGCCTTGCTAAGCACATCGGTGTCGAGATCGGTTGCCAAAACTTTAAGATCCCATTCCACTCCTGAAAAATGTGGCTCCAAGATCATAGCAATACTGTAAGGCTCTTCACCGGTAGAGCAGGCCGATGACCAAACTCTGAGGCGTTTTTTTTTATTTTTTTTCCATTCAGGTATAACCTCGCTCTCGAGATATTTGAAATGGTGCTCCTCTCTGAAGAATGCGGTCAAGTTGGTTGTGAGAGCATTTACAAAGTTGATCATCTCATCTGGAGTATGTTGAATATAGGAGCAATATTGGGAAAAGTTGCCTAAATTCAGATGGCGTAATCGTCGACTGAGTCTCGAGTACACCATGTGTTTTTTTCTTTCCGGGAGTACTATTCCCGTTTTTTCATAGGCAAGACTTTGAATAAAATCAAAGTCTGCCTTTGTCATAGAAAACTCCTTTTCATCTATGATTTCCAATTTCTCGTCTCCTAAAATTCGTTCCACTCTTCATTGCTGATTTTTAAGTTCCCGTGAGTATCTCCGGAAACGAGTGCTAATGGTGCCGATGTTATTCCTGAACTGGTTTGCTCCTTAGCCTGGAAGAAACTGAGCTGACTCTTCATGTTGCGGGCTTGTTCGGCCATGGCATCTCCTGCCGCAGAGACCTGCTCCACCAAGGCTGCATTTTGTTGAGTCATCTCATCCATTTGGGAGATAGCCTTATTCACTTCCTGAATGCCTGAAGATTGTTGCTCTGAGGCTATGCTTATCTGGCTAATCATGTCGGCCACTTTAGTCACAGCCTGTACTATATCCTGAAGAGTGTCACCCGACTGGTTAACCAGTTGAGTGCCATCGGTGACCTTACCTACGCTGTCACGTATCAGCTCCTTAATTTCTTTGGCGGCGCCGGCGCTGCGTTGTGCTAGGTTTCTGACTTCACCGGCAACAACGGCAAAACCACGACCCTGTTCACCGGCTCTCGCCGCTTCGACAGCAGCATTGAGTGCCAGCAGGTTAGTTTGGAAGGCTATCTCATCGATGACGCCGATAATGTCAGATATGCGCTTGCTGGAGTCATTAATGGCTTCCATCGCGGTGACAGCTTGCTCGACCACCTTACCGCCATGTTCGGCTTTAGTATTGGCCTCTTGAGCTAACTCATTGGCGATCGTTGCATTTTGAGCACTTTGAGTCACCGTTGCTGTCATCTGTTCCATGCTTGAGGCTGTCTCTTCCAATGAGGCGGCTTGCTCTTCGGTTCGCTGACTAAGATCGGCGTTGCCCTGTGCAATCTCTTCGGCTCCAGAGGTCACTGTGTTGGCAGACTCATTAATGCCGCCAATCACTTCAGTGAGTCGTGACGCTGTAGCGTTTGCGTCCTGCTGTAGTTTTTCAAATTGGCCGTCATATTCACCATCGATCTGACGGGTTAGATCGCCCTTTGCAAGTCCGTCGAACATGTTGACCACATCAGAAATTACATTATCTGCAATACCGACTAAACGATTTAATCCATTTGATAAATTAAGAAAGAAGCCCTCTTTTCCTTCGGTTGAAACTCTATGACTCAAGTCTCCTGCCGCTGCCGATGAGATAATGGTGTCGATCTCATGTTCAATGGCAACCTCTGCGGTGCGGTCAGTCCACTCCACTACTGTACCTATACTCTCTCCGTTATCATCTTTGATTGGGTTCGCAACCACTTTGAATGTGCGTCCGCCGACCTTGAGTTGGCTCGAATAGGTGGTCGTTAAACCGCCCAATAAATTACGTTGATGGCTAGGATTTTTATGGAAACCATCGATATTTACGCCGATAAGATTATTGGCATCGAAGTTGGGCAGGTCTTTGACTATGTCTGATTGTGCCGCTCTGAACATGTTCCCAACGGCAGTATTCATATAGATAATATTGAGATCAGTGTCTGCCACCATGGTATTTGCGGATACATTATCGAGTGCTTGCTTGATACGAGAATTTTCTGAAGCGAGTCTTTGATCTTCTGCTTCTTTAGCTAATTTAGCGGTAACATCTTGCCACTCAACTACGGTACCAGTGCGCTCTTGGTTGTTGAAAACCGGGGTTGCTATCAAGGTAAAATCCAGGCCTGCGACTTTTATGCTGGCTTCATAGCTTCCGGTTAAATTATCTAGCACTTTTCTTTGGTGCGATGGGTTCTTATGGAAGATATCTATGTTGTTGCCGATAAGCTCTTTGACATTGAAGTTCGGCAGGCTCTGTTGAAGTGTCTTTTCATTGTCTGTCATCATCTCGTTGACCGAGTCATTAAGATAGATGATGTTGTAGTCGGCATCGGCCATCATTACGTTGGCTTTACACACATCTAATGCTTGTTTAATACGACCCGTTTCAGCGGCTAGCCTTTGATCTTCAGCCTCTTTTGCTAATTTTGCCGTGACATCTTGCCATTCGACAACTGTGCCGGTTCGTACACCTTTAATAAATATTGGGCTGGCGATTAAATTGAAGTTAAGACCTGCTACTTCGATATTAACCTCGTAGGTCGAAGTTAAGTCGTCGAGCACTCTTCTCTGATGGGACGGGGTTTTATGGAAAATATCGATATTTTTACCGATCAGGTTTCTGGCATCGAAGTTGGGTAAACCCGTTTTAAGGATCTTCTCATTTTCTAAGAGCATTTCGTTGACCGAGTCATTCATATAGTTAATGTTGTAGTCGGCATCGGCCATCATGACGTTGGTCTTACAAATGTCTAACGCTTTGGTCATCGTTGCGTTTTGCAGTTGTTTCTGATGCAAATTTTCGATTTTATTGGTCAGTAACTCCCAGTTCGGAATATCAATATCTGAAAATGTTATTTTCTCATCACTTGCCAGCGCCCGACTCACCTCACTGAGTGCCTGCTGGTTCAATTTTTGAGATTGGTTATGCTTCACAAGCCCTGAGGCAATGAGCATGATTGCAATGATTTGAGTTGCAACAACCCAGCTCGTCGCTTGTCCTGAAAATAATAATCCTAATGAAATAAGGATTAGAACCAAACCAGCAATAGGTAAGCTGTTTGCATTCGATAGGTTTGAGTTTTGTGCTTCCATTCGTTTACCCTCGTTATACCTGTTTATGCATTAACAGCTTGTGGCTGCAGGGCATCAATATTGTTAATTAAGTTAGAAAGTTGAGATGCTTCAGGCAAAATCTCACTGCCGAGCAGCATATTAATGTCCAGCAGAATAACCATCTTATCTGCGGCATTGGTGAGCCCTTTTATAAAGCTCAGATTAGTGTCGTCACCAAAATCGGGTGCATCCCGCACATCGGAATCATTCACACTAATCACATCGGAAACTGCATCGACGACAATACCGATGATTTTTTGCTGATCCGACATGACGACCTTAACGACGATGACTACAGTTGTGGCCCCATATTCAAGCGTTTCAATACCAAACCTCTGTCTCAGGTCAATGATGGGTACTATGGTTCCCCTGAGGTTAATCACCCCTTTTACATGACTGGGGGAGTTTGGAATAACGGTCGTCGCTTCCCAGCCTCTAATCTCTTGTACAGAAAGAATATCGACACCATATTCTTCGCTAGCCATGATGAAAGTTAAATATTGTTGACTGGCATCATCCATACTGGCCTGCTCTTGTTGGGTTAGCTCTGTCATATTTTCAAGCTCCGTCTTCCTTGTTTTACTGCGAGGATTATCTCTGCAGTGTTTAAGCTGCATGCTCATTGGTGCTAGTGATGCCTGCCAGGTTAACTAATCCTGAAATATCAATAATTAATGCTACGGTTCCATCACCCAGAATCGTGGCTCCGGAAACGCCGGGTACCTTGTTATAGTTATCTTCCAGACTTTTTATAACGACTTGTTGTTGTGATAACAGCTCATCAACGAGTAAGCCGACTTTTTCATTATTGGAGTCAACAACCATTACCAGGCCATCTTTAATCTCAACGGCATCAGCTTCATGATCGAACTCTTGAAATACTTTGATCACAGGAAGGTATTCGTCTCTCAGCCTGACCAGCTCATGGTTCTCACTGATACGATTGATGCGTTGTGGTTCTACCTGTAAAGATTCATGAATTGAGACGAGTGGTACGACATAGGTGTGATGACCTATCCTTACTAGCTGTCCGTCAAGAATTGCCAGAGTAAGCGGAAGGCGTATGGTGAAACGGCTACCTTTATCTTGGGTCGACTCAAGTTCGATAGTGCCGTTGAGTTCATTAATATTTCGGCGAACGACATCCATGCCAACGCCTCTGCCGGATAGATCGGAGACGGCATCGACAGTAGAGAACCCAGCCTTGAAAATAAGTTGATGAATCGCTTCGGTGCTAAGCTCTTCATCTTCTGCGACCAAGCCTTTATCTCTGGCTTTTTGAAGTATCCTGGCGGTATTCAGTCCAGCTCCATCATCGATGATTTCGATAATGATATTGCCACCTTGATGGAAAGCGTTAAGCGTAATGCTGCCTGTTTCAGGTTTGCCTTTACTGGCCCGTATGTCAGGTGTTTCAAGACCATGATCCAATGAGTTTCTAACCAGATGTACCATAGGGTCAACAATTTTTTCCATCACCGTTTTATCCAGCTCAGTGTCTTCCCCCTTAAGAATTAAATCGACCTTTTTGCCTAATTGTTGGCCAATGTCTCTAACGAGTCTGGGGAAACGGTTGAAGGCAAAGCTGATGGGTAACATTCTGATCTGCATCACGCTTTCTTGAAGGTCTCGGGTATGTGAAGCAAGTTGTTCTAACCCTTGCTTCATGGAGCGTAATGATTCCTCATCGATCTCCTCCTGTTGGCCTATCTGACCTAACATCGCCTGGGTAATAACCAGCTCTCCGACCATATTAATGAGTAGATCTATTTTCTGTATACTGACTCGAATGGAGCCAGCCTCGGGAGATTTTGCCTGTGAAACGACTTTGGGTTTCAACGACTCAGCGGGTAAATTATCTGCTGTGGGAATGGATTCAGTGACTGGGGCTGTCAGCCTTGATTCGGAAGTGTCTTCAGACTCTTTTACCTCTCTACTGGACTCTATTGCTGATGAACTGTAGTGAATGATGCATTCATCTTCGACCCATTCAAATACCTCTTTTAGACGTTCAATTCTTTGATCCGTAATGAGTTCAAGGTGCCAACTTAGGTAGCAGGCTTCTGGGTCTATATCGCCAAAATCCGGGTAATTGCCCTCGGCTAACTTAACGGTGAGTTCACCTAACTGTCTTAGCTCCGTGAACATGAGCAGGGGATCGTTCCCGCATCGAAGAATATCAATTCCGGCCTGAAAATCTATATGCCAGAGTTGCTCACTCGATATCTGTTCAGCATCTGCATCAGCTTTTGCAGTATCATCTTCTTGAACGTCTTCAGCGGTTCCCTCTAACTCGGAAGTAAATCGTTTTTCAAGCTGGGACAATAACGGATCATCGAAATCTGTTTTGCGCATTAAGGCATCGACCATATTACGCAGTAGATCCACCGAGAGAAGAAGCATGTCTTGGTGTTCACTTGTCATCTGGCGACGACCATCTCTTATCTCATCGAGCAGAGTTTCGAGTAAGTGTGTGTAGTTTGCGACTTGGGTGAAACCGAATGTGGCGCTGCCTCCTTTTATAGAGTGTGCAGCCCTGAAAATCGTGTTGATAGATTCATCTTCCGGCTCATTAACATCAAGCTTGAGTAACTCGGACTCCATGCTTTCTAGGCCTTCCAAGCTTTCTTCGAAAAAAACCTGGCTAAATTGGCTGAGATCAATTTCCATATTTAATTGCCACCCGTTATGTCCATTTGACGAATTTTGTTCTGATTAACCCAGTACTTTCCGAACGGTTGCTAATAGCTGATCCGGATTAAAGGGTTTTACAATCCAGCCAGTGGCACCGGCTGAACGACCTTCCTGTTTCTTGTCTGTTCCGGACTCGGTGGTCAGCATTAATAATGGAGTAAACTTATAGGCTGGTAACGTACGTAGATTTCGAATCAAGGTGAGCCCATCCATGATGGGCATGTTTACATCAGAGATGACAAGATCGTACACCCCCTTCTGAGCAACTTTTAACGCCTCGTCGCCATTACTCGCCTCAGTCACATCAAACCCTGCAGTTTTAAGTGTAAAGCCCACCATTTGACGCATTGATGCTGAGTCGTCGACGGCTAATATTTTCTTCATAGCACCTTCTCCTGTGTATCAATCTGAAGTTCCGGGATGACGATGCCCAGGCTTTTTAAGTTAGTGCTTAGCTCAGGCTGACCACCTTGCCATTCAACCTTTAGGGAGCGTGCTCTGCATGTTTGGGAAAACAGATAAAGAAGCTGAGCCCCTGCGGTATCGACACGGGATAGTTGGCTGGCATCTATATGGAGGGATTTATCGTGAATTAATAGCTCAGAAAGGCGTGCAAATATGGGCTGAATATTTCTGATGGTTAATTCTGAATCTAATTTAATGGTTTGATCCGTCATCTGGTTTTCCTTTGAATGACATTGCTCGTCCCTGCCTGTCTCTTATACACATCT
>SDWK01000220.1 GCA_004195335.1 Shewanella sp. | reverse complement strand
GTTGCCGGTCACAAGCCGGGAGCCTTTCTCCTGCCAATAGCCGCGCATTGCCGCTGAAATCGGTTAGCAGTTCAATGCCAAACGCAGAAGGATCCACACCAATCTTTTCCAGGATAGAACTCACAGCAGCCACGTGAAAATCCTGACCGCTAAGCGACCCGCACATGACCGCAAGCTCCTTCGGGGTGAGGCCGAACCTGTCGGCGGCCCCGGATTCGATGACCGGCAATGGCACACTCATCAAGTTGTTCCGGGTCGACGAGAAGGGTGACACGACGGGTTTCGGTATCCGCGGGGGATTCGGTGGCGCCATAGCCCTCATCGAACCCGCCGTAAATACGGTAGTTTTTTATTTTCATGAGAAGGTATGGCAAAAAATTCAATATAACTCTTCACTCACCTCACCAGAACCTTCACTCGAGGTTGTTGCTTGATTAAGTATATAAAGCAACCAATTGATAAAAGAAGTGGATAAAAGTCGCCTTAATCGAACATAGACTAAGGCAATTTTTATTAATTAATCTGATCGTTCTCTACTCAACTCGCTGCTTTTATATCGAACAGGTATGGCATATTATCTTAACCTCTACGCAGGTTAAGGCTGAATAGCTCCTTCCAAAGAACAAATATTATGTTGAGACGAGACTTTGGTCAGATAGCTAGCTACACCCCGAATGATCTTTTTTGATAGAATGACCAAAGCTGCCCATATTTTTCGATGAAATAGAGAAGTTATGACCCAGAACAGTAACGAAATCCGCAGTAAACTTGCGCTGCTTCAACTTGCTAAAGAACTCAATAGCATCAGCAAAGCTTGCGATATTATGGGATATAGTCGCGACAGTTATTACCGCTTTAAAAAACAATATGAAGAAGCGGGTGAACGGGGATTAATCAATTTATCGAGAAAAAAACCAGCATTAAAAAATCGAGTATCACAGGAAGTGGAAGATCAAGTTATCGAAATTGCGCTCGATTACCCTAATTATGGCCAAGCAAAAGCCGCAGAAATTCTAACGGCCAGAGGTTGTATCATCTCAGCCAGTGGAGTTAGAACAATCTGGCTAAGACATAACTTAGAAACCAAGAAAAACAGATTACTCGCGCTAAATAGCCGACTGAGACAGCAAAACCATTTGAGCTTCAAAGCTCAACATGACATGGAACAGCTCTATAAATTAGAACAAAATGAATCAACATTAGACTGCAAGTTCCCTGGTGATGTCTGTGTTCAAGATACATTTAAAATTGCAGAAATTAACGGTCTTGGCCCGATTTACCAACACACTTTTATCGATGCTTACAGCCAATTCGCACACGCCATTATTTCTACAAGCAATGACTCCACTGTCGCGGCAGGCTTTTTACTAGAGACTGTTATTCCTTGGTACAAAGAAAACAATATTCATATCAATAGTATTTTGACAGATAGGGGGGCTGAGTTCTCCGGGAAAAATAGCGTACCCTTTCAGGAAGCAATGACTGAACTCGACATAAACCATATCCAAATGAGAGCCTATAACGGTCCCGTCGTAAACGGTATGGCCTCACAGTTCCAGCATCTGGCTTATAACGAGTTTTATGAACCTTTCTTGAAAAAAAACAAAGTCACTTCACTTGATATATTCAATGAAAGTTTGCGAATCTGGTTAGAAAGATATAATCATCAATATGCCATTTCTGGTAGATACACCTTAGGTAAAACAGCGATTGAAGTTTTACAACTCAGCAAACATCTTATTAAATAGCTCAGCTATTAGGTCAACTAGCTAGCCAATACTTGGTTAGCTTTAATTTCCCGTAGATAACGATAGATGGTGTGTACTGAGATATAGAGCAATGTTGCTAATGATGGTAGTAATAGATCGCAATATCTTACCCATTGCACATTTAGTCAGGTAAGAGTTAGAGATATCCTGACCGCGTTTTAACTTGAGCAGGGCTAAATTAGTGATTAGCGCACCGAGCTTTCTTCCCGTAACATGACCATTAGCAATCTAAGTCGCAAACTCGTAGATAGAGGCGATATTAATATCGACACCTTCACAGATTGATCCGGTAGAAGTTGCACTCGATTCATCATTGATAAAATTATTGTTACCGTTGAGCTGCTTCTCAACAATTAAGGTGTGCCCGCCACTTATCTTGACCAATGACTCCTGACCTTCAAATTTAGCTACCACACAGCAATAGATAAACCCATCAGTAACCGTACGCTTAACTGAGACCTTACCTGCATCTATCATCTCTTGCGCCAGTAAAACTTGTTGCGGCGTGATAGTAGCAACACTTCAAGACCACCATCTGCATTACCACCAATAGCCCCTGCGGCCGCAGCAATGGCCAATCCAATCTTCCCGGTACCAGGAACAAAAACCCCCATGGAGTTTTTATAAAGGTTATCAGAAACTAACACCTCTAATGAATCGGGAACAC
>SDWK01000998.1 GCA_004195335.1 Shewanella sp. | reverse complement strand
ATATTAGATGGGGGCGGGGATGTTCAGTTGAAGGGCTTCAGGAAAAACGAAAGGCCCCGTCCGGGGTGGACGGGGCCTTGGTGATATCTGATGGTATCAGCTTTGTTGCTTGTTGAGTCCTACGCTTTTGGGCATTTTCTAAAGAATTACCGTTTGTCAAGCTAGTCCCCTCTGTTTTGCTTTGCGGGCTGCCAAACCGGCCCCAGACCTAAGGCGTGGCTTCGGTTGGCTAAAGACCAGGGTCTACTCCCCTATACGAATTCGCGTAATGAAAAGACGAGTCATAATTGTAACTCGCGGTCCAACCAAAAAAATCAAAGTAATTTGCAGAGTTGACGGATAGTACGATGGTTTGACCGGTCAGTAAAGTGCCAGAAGGTTCATACACCGTAAAGGGGTTACCGATCGATGCTGTGACGATATTAGCGAGAGAGGGAATAGTCGAAATATTTTCATTGATGGCGCTGACGAGTTCACTGTAAGTTTTCACCTGTAAAAACATAGAACTACTTATTCCATAGATTTGATGACCTAATATAAAGTCAAAACCATCATACGGAAATTGACCTAAGGGTTTCCCGTAAATATCCGGTACTAAGGCGATGACTTCTAGAAATAGGGTCTGGGTGGGGATATCCGTTACTGCAACTGTTTTTGTGTCATCAAGGGTTGTGTTCCCTGAGTTGTAACTGGCATAAATGTTCGCAGATTGGTTGAGTGTTACTGTGCCAGTTGACACAATCCCGTCGTCAACCGTCAGGGCCCCTGAATTGTCGCTCCAGGTGGCGCTGGAAGATACGTCGGACCAAGTACCATCGCTCCAGATGGCTATCGCCTGCAACTGTAGTGTACTGAATTCATTGACTTGTGTTTCCCCAATGATAGAAAGCCCGGTGAGTGTTGGGGCCTCGCTAGTATAACTATTGAGCTCGGTAATAATAAAACCATTTACACTGTTGACCATATCAACACTATAAACAGTATCGGAAGGGTCACCCAAGATTCGTACTTTGGGAATATCCAATTCGCCCGTCAGACCATTATAGGTGGCCTCACTTTCTGCCAATGCTGCTGAAGAGATCACGGATAACAAGAGAGTCGCTAGCAGAATAAATTTAAACATAGTCCCCACCTTTGCTAATTAAGTAATAAAACATAAAAAGACAGCAGTTCTCGCAATGCCATCTAAACGGCTTCATAGTCTCTCAAGTATATTGGAGAGTTCCAGAGACAGTTTACCCACCTCTGGAAGATCACGCAAATTGGCTATGGATTTTAAGGGGGCGTTGATGATTTACTGGAATCAACTTGTCAACAACGACCCCTTAGTTCTTTACTGAGCTTTTGGGCATTCTTCTTAAGGAACACCGTTTGTCAAGCTTGACCCCTTAGCCTTACTTTACACCCGTTTCACCTGACGTGAGCAAGCGATGCCAGTGAAATGTGTGATTACCAAGCCTATCGTCATGGGTCTTTCGGTACATCCAGGCGACAGCATTGGTTACTGTGGATAATGACCACTCAGCCACTTTTCTTGTTTTTATGACATCTGTCCAGTGAACGCCTTCGCGATACGGATCTTCAATTATTCGCAGATTTTTAAACAAATAAGTTAATGTTTTTCTACACTGTTTCCGCTCTGGAAGGCCCCCTTGAAGCTGTCCAACAGGTTTTAGATGGACCAAGAAATTTCGTAACGTCATAAGATGAGACAATTCAATATACTCGATATCCTGGGTGTATTCCCCTGCATTAAGATGCTCGAATACCAGACGAACCTTGTTGAGGAATGGTACCGTCTCATTGTATATATCAAGATCTATAGCTGCTCTCCCTTTAGCAGAGCACTCCTCATAGATTTTGGTCATTATTTGGTCGTGGAATATTGCTTCATTGATGACGCTCTCAATATACATTGCCGCGAATATCACAGACACATAAGCGTTCTGTGAATCAGCATCGGCCATCTCACAGTGGGCGCCCGCTACTCGATAAAACCTAATTCCTTCTGATATGTAGCCAGTCATCAATTACTCTCTCGGGTGCAGTAACGGTTCGGGATAAGCGGCGGCGACGTGAAGACTCGGCCTACCACCACAATTTTAGATTTTGCTTTTCGGGAAGCACATAGCTATTTTCCGTCCGCCTTCATTTTCTGGTTAGCTGGCATTTCCCAGACTTCAGCTTCAAGGTTCGTTAAACGCTCTGTTGAATAATAAAGCTGCTGCTCAAGTTCTTGAATTTTTAAACGCATGTCAGAAATGAGAGCTGCTTGCTCATTGTAGGCTCGAAGTATTTCAGCAGGGATTTCATTGGTTATGTAGATGGCTTGAGGTTGCTCCTGGGTGTTTTTTTCATTGTGAGCATAGGCTGAGAGTGGCAAAAACAAGAGTGCAAAGGCTACGATTGATAATTTCATTTAAGTTGTCCTTTTTTAGCTAAC
>SDWK01000771.1 GCA_004195335.1 Shewanella sp. | reverse complement strand
AGATGTGTATAAGAGACAGGTATTGGATCAACTCTTCAAATTTGGAGTGTTCATTATCGTGGCAATATAGGCACAATAACTCCCAGTTCGAGCCATCAGACGGATTGTTATCGTGATTATGATCTTTATGATGCACAGTGAGCTCACGTAAATTGGCGTTATTGAACTCCCGCGTACAACGCCCACAGACCCAAGGATAGAGTTTAAGCGCTTGCTCTCGATAACCAGTTTCTCGTTTCGCTTTATAATCTCTGGCTTCTGCCAATACTTTATCTAACTTACTTTGGCCTTGGTTTACTGACATAACTTTGATCTCGACTTATGTTTGAACGCTTATTCATACCCATTATTAAACGCCCCCTCGTAGAGGCTCCAAACACGATGATTAGTCGTTAAATGAGCAAATATATAAATACAGCCTAATGATACCATCAGGGCTGGTTGATTTTAACCGGGTATTTGAGACAAAATATTTATCCATCTCGGTTTACTTAGGTTAAAACTTGGCTTATCTGTTTAGTTTTAACCTAGTTGTTAACCTAGTTCTCAATCTAACTTTCAGCCTGATTTTAGCCTAGATCTTAACCTATCTTTTATCCTAAGTATTCTGAACTAGATTAGGTGCAGGTAATGAAGGTACTTTTCATTCTGAGTCACTACATCTGCCAAAATCTGATCTTGAATAAACACACAAAGCTAATTGCATTATACAATAAAATCAGCTGTCAATCTGAACGGACTTCATGGAAACAAAAAAGCGACTTGATAGTCGCTTTTTTTTAACGGAGCTCATTTTAATTTTTTACAATATCAACCAAATTAAAAATTAAGGTCTTTCTCCATCTCTTCATAAGAAACATGACGCACATCTTTCCCCTTCACGTAATAGATGATGTACTCACAGATATTCTGACAACGGTCACCCACTCGCTCTACAGCCCTTGCCGCCCAAAGCACATCCAATACCTCAGGGATGGAGCGTGGATCGGCCATCATATAAGTCATTAATTGGCGAATGATCCCTTCATACTCTTTATCTAATTTGACATCTTCTTTGTGCAGCTCAAATGCCACTTCGGCGTCCATACGCGCCAGCGCATCTAAAGTGGCATGTAACATACGGGTTGCGTGACGCCCCATGTTCTCGATACTAACCAAAAGTGGCTGCTGGTTTTTAGAGCGCTTATCCAGTGCAGCTTTAGATATCTTCACGCAAGCATCACCGATGCGTTCCAGATCGGTAATCGTTTTAGATATCGCCAACACCAAGCGTAAATCACTCGCTGCAGGCTGACGTTTGGCAATGATGCGAGTGCACTCTTCATCTATGGCCACTTCCATACCATTGACCTTATGATCGCCATCGATAACTTTCTGCGCCAACTCTGAGTCCAGTGTACTCAGGGCATCCAGAGACTGTTCCAGTTGACGCTCAACTAAACCGCCCATAGCTAAAACACGATTACGGATATCATCCAGCTCGGCATTAAACTGACCAGAGATGTGCTTACTTAAATTCATATTTTCCATTGTAATTAAACCTTTTCCAATTCTGTTAATGCCCGTATCGAGGATCTAAAAACTGATCAGCGTTATTAACCGTATCGACCTGTGATGTAATCTTCAGTTTTACGTTTTCTTGGCGTGGTAAATATGGTGTTAGTATCGGCATACTCAACCAGCTCCCCCATATACATAAAGGCGGTTTGGTCCGAGACACGCGCCGCCTGTTGCATGTTATGGGTCACGATCACGACGGTGTATTTAGATTTAAGTTCGGTGATTAACTCTTCAATCGTCAATGTCGAAATAGGATCCAGGGCCGATGTAGGCTCATCGAGTAGTAAAACCTCTGGCTCGATGGCAATCGCACGGGCTATTACCAAACGCTGCTGCTGACCACCTGAAAGGCCAAACGCATTGTCATGTAACCTGTCTTTCACTTCATCCCAAATGGCGGCGCCACGCAAAGAGATTTCGGCAGCTTCATCCAGTTCGCGTCGATTATTAACCCCTTGCAGACGCAAGCCGTAAACAACATTCTCATAGATTGATTTAGGAAATGGGTTTGGACGCTGAAACACCATACCGACATTTCTGCGTAGAGAGGCTACATCGACTTTTTTGTCGTAAATATTTTGCCCGTTAAGCAAAATTTCTCCGCCGATATGACAGTTATCAACCAGATCATTCATCCGGTTGATACAGCGCAATAACGTGGATTTACCACAACCACTTGGCCCGATAAATGCGGTAACTTGTTTTTCGGGGATCTTCATCGACACATCGAAAAGTGCCTGTTTATCACCGTATTTTAGATCCAGGTTACGGATCTCCAGGGCTGTCTCTTCCTGGCTCAAATTGTTCAGGTCGACTGAAGTTTTGTTCATAGCGGACTTATCTATGGAAATCATTTTATATCCTATCACTTTAATAGAGCGGCTTGGCCGCTCTATCTATGCCACAGTGTGGCGATATATGGTTTTTAATGCTCTAGCGAGCGATACTTCTCGCGTAGATGGTTACGAACTCCGATAGCTGTCAAGTTTAATGACACGATGACAGAGACGAGTAAGAACGAAGTGGCGTAGACTAAAGGTCTCGCAGCTTCCACGTTAGGGCTTTGAAATCCCACATCATAAATGTGGAAACCTAAGTGCATAAACTTACGCTCCAGGTGCACAAATGGAAAATTCATATCAATTGGCAAGGTCGGGGCTAACTTGACGACGCCCACCAACATCAATGGAGCCACCTCTCCAGCGGCGCGCGCCACCGCTAAAATCAATCCCGTCATAATGGCTGGACTCGCCATAGGGATAACAATTCGCCAAAGTGTCTCAGCTTTTGTCGCCCCAAGCGCTAAACTGCCTTGACGTACAGCACTGGGAATACGGCTGAGCCCCTCCTCGGTTGAGACTATCACGACTGGCAGCGTCAATATCGCCAACGTTAATGCAGACCAGAGTACACCTGGCGAGCCAAAAGTCGGGGCGGGCAGCGCCTCTGGATAAAAAAGTTGATCTAACGTGCCACCAAACATGTAGACGAAGAAGCCAAGACCAAATACACCATACACAATCGACGGTACACCCGCTAAGTTAATCACTGCAATACGGATCATCTTAGTCACGGGCCCTTTCTTAGCATATTCATGCAAGTAAATCGCCGCTATGACGCCGAAGGGGGTCACAATAACCGCCATCAACATCACCATAAACACCGTACCGAAGATAGCCGGAAACACACCGCCTTCAGTATTCGCTTCGCGTGGGTCATCACTGACAAACCGCCCGATACCGACAAACCAATGACCTACTTTTCCAATTAAGCTGATGCGGTTGGAATAGGTGACATCTAAAATTGTGTCGAGTTTTAGCACTACCTCTTCGCCGCGCATATCTTTGATGATCACAGAGTCCCGTGCCGCTTCTGTGCGAAGGGCAAAGAAGGACTTCTCTAGCTGCAAGTATTCTGCTTGTAGACTCGCTTGCTTAACAGCTATTTCCGCCTTGCGTTCCTCGGTGAGTTGCCCCTCTAACTCATAGCGTCTCTCTTGTAGACGAAGCTGTTCCATTTCATGATTTATCGAACCGATTTCACTCTTTTGCAGTGTTACCGCTTGATCATTGAGCTCTACGGCACGTTCAATATGAGCCTCAAAAGAGGCTTCGATATCATCGAGAACGAGCCGTTTTCCATCTTCAACCACCGCAATCGGGTAGCCATAGAAATCACCATTTTTACTTCTCTCAATCACGGCAATATTTTCAGGCTTAGTGCGCGAGATGATATCTGTCGCTAATATCCAGCGAAAATCTAATCCAACAAACTCACGGTTACCCGTTTTCACCAGATAACGCATCACGGTTTCCCCAGGCGTCTCCTTAAACACATGGCCCGCAGAGATAAGGCGTTCGGTTGGCACCTCTTCTCTATCGTAAATCTCACCAATCAAGGTGTATTGTTGACCTTCCGGGTCATTTAACTCCCACTGATAAACCTCTGCTGGCCAAAAGTAGCTGAGTCCACGCCAGGCAATCATCATCAACAATCCAAGTACGGCTATTAAGCTAATGCTTACCGCCCCACCAGTCATCCATATCCAAGGTGAGCCAGATTTAAACCACTTACCCATGACGAATACTCCTAAACACACACTCCGGCTCAGAAGCCACCGCTCCGTCAGTCATTCTGCAAACCCAAGGTGATCCAGACTTAAACCACTTACCCATGACGAATACTCCCAAACACACACTCCGGCTCAAAAGCCACCGCTCCGTCAGTCATTCTGCAAACCCAAGGTGATCCAGATTTAAACCACTTATCCATGATGAATACTCCAAAGCACCTGATCGAATACACACATATTTATGTTCATATATCTAGTCATCATTTCCATACTCATCATTAGAGTGAACTATAACGTTCACGCAAACGCTGCCTAACCACTTCAGCTATGGTGTTGAAGAAGAAGGTAAAAATAAACAGAACAAAAGCTGCAAGGAAAAGTACCCGGTAATGTGAACTACCAATTGCTGACTCAGGCATTTCTACGGCAATGTTAGCGGCCAGTGTGCGCATTCCTTCGAATACGCTCCACTCCATGATGGCGGTATTACCCGTTGCCATCAACACGATCATAGTCTCTCCCACGGCACGTCCCAACCCCATCATTATCGCAGAGAAGATCCCCGGACTCGCCGTAAGCAAGACCACACGGATCAAGGTCTGCCAGTTAGTTGCACCTAAGGCTAAACTGCCATTTGACAGGTGACGAGGCACTGAGAACACGGCATCTTCGGCAATCGAGAAGATAGTAGGAATAACCGCGAAGCCCATCGCTATACCAACAACTAACGCATTACGCTGATCGAATGTGATCCCCAGCTCGTTAGTAATGAACATCCTCGAATCACCATGGAAGAAGGCAACTTCGATGGAGGGACTGATAGCGAAAGAGAACCAACCGATGAAGATAATCACCGGAATTAACATCAACTCTTGATATATTTCAGGTAGACGCTGTTTCCATTTCCCTGGCAGGTTATGCCAAGTAAATGCCGTCGTCAGAATCGATAAAGGTAACAGTAGGAGCAATACTAAAATGCCCGGCAAATGGTCTTCAATCAAAGGGGCAAGCCATAGACCCGCTAAGAAACCCAAGATCACGGTAGGCAAGGCTTCCATTATCTCAATTGTTGGCTTCACTACCGAGCGTACCTTTGGCGACATAAAATAGGCGGTATAGATCGCACCAGCAATCGCAAGAGGTGTCGCAAAGAGCATGGCATAGAACGCAGCTTTCATCGTACCAAAAGCCAGTGGCATCAGGCTTAACTTTGCCTCAAAATCATCGGAACCCGATGTAGACTGCCATATGAACTTAGGTTCCGGATAGTCTTCATACCAAACCTTACTCCACATCGCACTCCAAGAAACTTCAGGATGAGAGTTTTCGACGGTAAATAGATGCAGTTTAGATCCGGCCTCCACCACAAGTGCGTTAGATCTTGGACTGAAACCTATTTTCTTGGGGTGTTTAACATCAAACGACGCTGAAAATAACTCGCGTTGACTGGTGGTATACAGGAGGGATAAATCACCTTTGTCACTCACTGTCACAAAGCTTTTACGATAAAACTCGCTGGCAACGCTGGCAACCGATGAAGAAGTGTCAAATGAACGGATCTCCCGGTATTGGCGTCCTCGCTCACCATTGACTTGAAAGTACTGCGCAACCAGACCCGAATCATAGCTAACCAAGATAGAACTCGCACCGGCAAGTAAAGTCACATCGGTGACCTTGGCTTTAGCCAGTTCTAACTCAAGCACTTGCTGTAAAGAGATATCGTCAGCATCACGAATATTATAGATAAACAGCTTATCACCGCTTCTCAATAGAAGCTGACGCTGATCAGGGGTCATTAATCTTTGTTGGACATCCTGCGGCGCATCATTGATCAACCCCGTTGTCGCCACCCATTCAACCTCTTCGGTCATCATGTTCTCTTCGCCTTCCTGGCGGGTGAGATGCCAAAGATTATCCTGATCTTGATAGGCAAAGCTCATCTTGTCACTGTTATAACCAAAGACCAGATTATTGAGCGGTGCGCCTTTCTCATCGACTGTGAACGGCTCCCTTCCTGCTGGATACCTTAAGTTCGGAGTGATCACGCGTTGGTTATCTGGGTAGGTCACGCCAAAATCGATACCAGCGAGTAACAACTGACCATTACTTAGGCCCAAAGCAAATCGTTGCTCACTGGCCACCGAAGTCGCACTGCCAACAACCTCAACACCTTGAGGAAGAGAAAGCGTTTGCGTTTCGATTAACTGACTATTTTTAACATTATAAAAATCGACCTGACCAGACTCTGACACCCGGTAGATGATCTCATTTTGTTCATCACTGCCAACCATCAATGCCGGACTCGTGTCATTGGCAATATCGACACTGACCAGTGGAGCAACCTCGGCAGCATCGAAGATAGGTTTAACAACGTATAACAGATAAAAGAAGATCAATAGCAGGGCGACAAATACCATCGTCCCTCCAATCGTCACCCCTACTTGGGTTAATTTATCCATAATCGCTCGTTTATTCGAGCCTTTACCCATCAGTAGGTTTTTAGCCTTAGGATCAGGTTTTATTACCTGAGATACCATTAGAACCTCGTTTATTAAATAGCCAGTAGCGTTTTCACTGGGATTGTTTCAAGTGCTATGCTAACAATAGCTTAGAAACACTTTCATATTTCCGATGTGTCAAATTATATGACGTAAAGATGACACTAGTGTTACAAGGTTACAATCCAGAGAGAATATTTATTCAAAGGAGCTAAATCAACATGTTACGATACTTAGTCACCCTACAGGTCGTAGATAGAAAAGGGTTAGTCGAACAAATCGCGCACGCGGTTAGCCGTCATGGTGGTAATTGGCTCGATTCAGAACTTCGTCATATTGACGGAATGTTTGCGGCCATACTTCTTTTAGAGGTCCCCGCTGCAAACTGGGATATTCTGGTCGAAAACTTAGAGTGCATCGAAGGTTTAAGCATGACCTATGCTAAAACCAATACAAATTCACATCAGGTTGAACACTTAAGCTTTTCGCTCGTGGCCTATGACAGACCAGGGTTGGTACATGATATATCCAATAAAATCAGCGCTTTGGGGATCAATATTGAACATTTCAGCACTCGTTATGAAAGCGCGAGTCACACGGGTGTAGCCCTCTTCAGAGCTAATTTCGATCTTGGAATAAAAACCCTCGAACAAGAGGAACTCCTTTCTAATGCGCTTTATACAATAGGTGATGATGTCGTTCTGGATAAAATCAGCACTTAAACGGTTGAGTACTTAAAACAGCTCAAAGAGAGTGAGCCTGACTCACTCTCTCCCATATCATTCACCTAAATAACTCTTTCAAACTCCACTCTCAAACTTTACTTCCATTTCTATTTTTTTAACCGGTAACAATCGAAAAAATCTATCAGAGGTCATTTAAACAATCTGTTAGACTGTGACCAATCCAGAAGATTGGCGGTTAACGCCAGCTCAATGTCTTGCTCAACGCTATGCTCTATCTCTGATAAGCATATTTATGCTAGGAACAGTTATGTCAGCTTCAATGTTAGGTACGGTCTCAGGTACCATAAAAAAAATGCGCACTACGCTAGATAATGATGGGCTGGTGCAGTACCAATTGCCCATAGGTGATGAGCTGTTAGCCATGAACCCTCTTATCGGCACCACCGTTACCTTGACTCATACCGGTAAGATCTGCTGCAGTAACTGCGGTAAGAAAACCAAGAAGAGTTACTCTCAAGGTCATTGTTTCGTCTGCATGAGAAAGTTAGCTAGCTGTGACATGTGCATCATGAAGCCCGAAACCTGTCACTTTGATCAAGGTACCTGTCGTGAGCCACAGTGGGGAGAAGATAACTGTTTCGTGCCTCATTATGTCTACCTGTCAAATACTTCTGGCCTTAAGGTGGGTATCACTCGCCACACCCAACTGCCAACACGTTGGATAGATCAAGGGGCCACTCAAGGCCTGCCTATCTTGAAAGTTTCGACCAGACAAATTTCAGGTCTCGTCGAAGTTGAGTTAGCCAAGATGATTGCAGATAAGACCAATTGGCGCACTATGCTCAAAGGTAATGCGGAGAATATCGATCTTAAAGCGCACGCTGCTGAGCTTTTACCACAGATTGAGAATAAAATTCATGAGATCTGTATGACCTCTGGTGAGTACGCCATCGTTAAACTCAATGAAGAAATCCAAGAGATACATTTCCCTGTCACTGAATTCCCGACCAAGATAAGTTCACATAATTTCGACAAAAACCCAGTGGTTAGCGGAGTTTTACAGGGAATAAAGGGACAATACCTTATCTTTGATACAGGGGTCATCAACCTGCGTAAGTTCACCTCATACGAGATAAGCATCGGCTAGCCTCTCCTCTGCGATTAGCGAGTCGGAGCTTCATATAAAGTTGAGATCCGACTCATCACCTATCTCAGCCTTGCCTAGTTTCAGGAGAGGCTGTGGGTGTTTTTCAACCTTTAATCTCTGTCTTTGTCCTCCAATACCCTCCAATTTCAACGCTTGAATTTATGCCAAAATAATAATCCATGAGGCGTGTGATTCTGCATAAATGCTACTCCGATCCCATTTGACATCCTGAACTTACGCTCGGTTCACACTTTTGCAACCATTGTGTTGTATTTAAATATATTGTGTCACTTAATGTTCATTAGATTTTTCTTATACCTTATCGAATTAATCCTAGG
>SDWK01000768.1 GCA_004195335.1 Shewanella sp. | reverse complement strand
GTCATTGCCGTGTTCCCTGTGTTTCTTGATACCTCATCCGATTGTTATAGCCGGATAATATTAATAACGCCCTTTTTGCATGCCTTCATCTGCCTATGAAGGAGCCGTCAACCTGGCTACGCTACGTTTACACGCCTGGATCTGCGATTCCCAGGCCTGCTGCCGCTGCGAGCTCACTCCATGGTCGGTCTGCTGAAGTGAATCATACTCTGCAGACAGGGCATCCGCCCGCTGGTCATGTTCACGCATGGTACGACGCACAGCCCGTGCCAGACTCCTTTGTGTGCGTTCACTCAGGCGGCGGAGATCTGCCACCATATCGCGGTAACACAAGCCTGCAATATCGTAATGGCCCTGTTCGTGGGCCAGGAGTGTGTCACTCATTTGGCTACTGACCACCCAAGATCCGGTGCGATCAACACCCATTTGAAAGGTTACATTGCCCAGTCTGAAGCGTTCGTTTTCCCGGACTATGGAAAGACGCCCCGGCCGGAGCTGCACTGCAATCTGTGCGTCTTCAGATCCACCTCTTGGGCGGCTGGTGCGACTCCTGAACTCACTCCAGGCAACCTGATGTGGCCAGCCGTTCAACGCGGGTCCACTTGTCGGCGCTTCGGCAGCAACTCCCACCGGTGCCGGGGATCTGAACCCTGCGTGGGGCGGTGAGCCGGCGGGACTCGGCACCGCAGGGTTGTTTCTGCGCGCAGGTGATTGATCTTCGCACATAGCTACCTCTTCGTTTGGGGCTCAAAAAAAGCTGCAACACTATAGATAAATCCGTCCCCTTTTCAGTTTCTGATACCTCGATCCACCGCATGCCTATCAAAGCAGCGGCTATAGCTCGAAAGATATGGCGATCAGTTTTGGCTCCACTACTCCCGGACCCGCCGTATCGTTAAAAATCAGTAGAAAGAGGCAAAATAGTCAGGCCGGACCCCCAGTAATTTATGATGCGGCGTAATCTAAAGTGGGCAGTCCAACATTAGCTGGATGTAAAATTTTGCGTCTTCCCTAAAGTTACTCACAATCACTAAAGTTAGTTTGTTTCTTAGCTAACTTTTTAACAGTGATTTTAATTGAGCCAATCAATTGAAGTTTATTTGAAAATGCAGCGCCTGTACCTGGCCAATAATATCCATCACTAGACTGGCATAGAGTCACAATAAAAGGTTGCTCATCGATTTCGATTGTCTCATCTTTTTCTACAACCATTTGATAGCTGATACTCTCATGATGATCACCACGATATGTTTCAATCACTTTGGCATGGAACACATGTAAAACAATTGAATCGTCGTCATCAACGGCTTTAGCATCAACCCTAAGGTGCTTAATTAATGCAGAATAAGGTGTATTACTAACAGCGCTATTTATATGCTGTAATTCTACTTTTAATTGGCTTCCTGATTTAACTTCAACTTGGCAAGCCGAAACAGAAAACAAAAAAAGAATAATTACAAAAATCTTCATGTTCTTATCCTTTAAATTACGCCTCACTTCCTGCATCTGTAGCTGCCTTTGTATAAATCGGTAAAGAGGCAGCATCGGTATTAAAGGTAACGGGCACAACAAAAGTCTCCCACACACTTGCTTGATAACGTTTGACTTGAACCATATTCCCTTGATTACCGCCAAGCATATATAAATATTTTCCATCGGTACTTTTACCTACAACAAAAGCAACATGCCCTCCACCCTGTCGACTTTTAATACCAATCGCGCCATAGACTGGTTGTGATATTTTTTTTCCAAAATTAGCCCACTCTTTTGCTCGAAATGCATTACTTACAGGTGAAAACCCATTTTGTTCCATAACCCAGGAAACAAACGAAGCACACCAAGCATTAGCACCACCTGAATCATCAGTCCCCCAAAACTTAGAAGACTTGAAATACTCCAAGATTCTAGGATTCGCTTTTTTACCTGCAACCTCATTTTGCCCCACTTCTGTCAATGCCGTTTTCATCCATGGTATTGTGGTATCGACAGCAGAAGCGCTTATTGCTGCGGCTGTAAGTTTGGTATTAACGGTTCTGTGCGTTTTACCATTAACATCAACTCTGCCATCAGGTCGAGACGAGCCGACTACTGTCTTTTGAAATAGTTTTATAGCCGCAACTGTTTTTGAGTTTTCAGGACGGACGCCTAGTTTACTGTCTTCTGCTAGCCTTTGTGTTGGAGGGATTAAGTTTAGTAGTTGATTTAGTGCCTTTTGTACTTCTTTGACATCATTTGGATTGTTTGTTCCGCCAATTCCTACCGAGCCAAAGAGCTGTACCCATCTTTTAAATGAGATGAAAGTATATTCGGACCATAAAACGCTTAAGAACGCCCAGCCAATAAAGACAAACAACCATTTTTCTTTCAAAATCAACTGATAAACATTTCTCCACTTGCCGACTAAGCCTAAATACGCCAGAACATACAAAATTGAGAAAACATA
>SDWK01000490.1 GCA_004195335.1 Shewanella sp. | reverse complement strand
ACCTATAATATCGAGTCGAATAACCTTGAAAAAAATATTACCTCTTTCAAAGAAAAATTAATTCAAGATCGAAAGGCCGTGCTAAAAGAGGAGATTGAAATTGGTGTTCAGATCGTTGTTTACCAGCTGTCCCTGGGCGAACAAGGAGATGTGAAAGCTGCACTGCGTAACGTGCGTTTCGGTAAGTCGGGTTATTTCTTCATCTATGATGAACAGGGAATTAGTATTTTTCATGGTGCTAGCGCTGAAAGAGAAGGAAATAATTACCTTGGAATGACAGATCCCAACGGCAAAAAAGTCATTGTCGGTTTACTTAAGGCTGCCAGAACCGGTGATGGTATTTTTAGTTATCACAATGATAAGCCTGGTGTGAGTGGCTTAGTTGAGAAAATTGGTTACGGTGAGATGATTCCTGGTACCGATTGGTTAATTGGAACCGGAGCTTATGTTGATGATATCGAAGGAGAGGTTCGCGAGTATCGGGGTGTTATTACAAGGAATATGCAAGATAAGGCGATAACCATCTTGATTATCGTACTTATTATTGTGTTATTGACAACGATTGCAGTGTTATTTTTTGCCCAACGCATGGTTCACCCGATTAGAAACATGGTGACTAATTTAGAAGATATTGCCAAAGGAGAAGGGGATCTGACTAAGCGACTCCACATTGAGGGGCATGATGAGATAGCCCAGCTTGGGCGTGCTTTTAACCTGTTTGTCGATAAGCTGCAGGGGATCATCAAGGATGTTGCCAATGTCACCCAAGAGGTAAAGAGTGGCGCAGACAATATTAATAGTCAGACACAAGTGATGGCTGAGCAATTGGCTAGTCATAACAATGAGACTGATCAGGTCGTCACCGCTATTACGGAGATGTCGGCAACCGCGAATGAGGTAGCACAAAATACTTCGCAAGTGGCGGAGGCAACGCTCGCGGCGACTGGAGATGTGACCAAGGCTCAAAATTGCGTCGACACTTCATTAACCGAAGTGTCATCATTAATGTCTGAAATCGACACGGCTGCAGCGCATATTAACTCCCTGCGTGAACAATCTCAGAAATTGAGGCGGCGAGGGCCGGTGAGCAGGGTCGAGGTTTTGCCGTGGTTGCCGATGAAGTGCGCAGCCTGGCTAGCCGGACTCAGACCAGTACCTTAGAGATTAATGAAATGCTGAGTGAGCTTCACAATTTAGTGTCTTTGGCTGTAAGTACCATGGATGCGAGTCAGCAGAGCTGTTTACGTTCGGTTGAGTCGTCCAGAGCCATCTCTGAGAGCCTTGGCGCGGTGACATCGGCCGTAACATCGATTAATGATATGAGTACTCAGATAGCCACCGCGGCAACGGAGCAAAGCTCAGTGACTGAAGAGATTAACCGTAACGTGTTTACGATTCAGGATATCGTCAACGAGTTAATGAGTTCGAGCCAAAGTACGTCAGGAGTGAGCCAAAAGCTGACTCAGGAAGGCGATACCCTTGGGCGTCTGGTTGGACAGTTTAAGGTATAGAGGTTAAGAGCAGATGCAATAAAAAGGGAAGCTCATCGCTTCCCTTTTTGCTGGTGATTTAGGTTTGTAATGCGTTACACCATTGTCGGTTCTAGCTTATTGGCTTTTATGGCACAGATCTTAAACGAAGGGATTTTCGCGATAGGATCGAGCGCATTGATGGTCAGTTTATTGGCTGCCGCTTCTGCAAAGTGGAAGGGTAAAAACAACACTCCCGCTTGGGCTCGTTTAGTCACAAAGGCTGCAATTTCAATTTCTCCACGCCGAGATGCGATCTTTAACATATCACCATTTTTAATCCCTAATATCTCTGCATCATAGACAGATATCATCACCCTAGGTGCACCAAGCTCATCCAATCCTGCCGTCTTTCGAGTGAGAGTTCCAGTGTGAAATTGCTCGAGTAAGCGTCCGGTTGAAAGTATAAGGGGGTATTCGCTACAAGGCATCTCCGGGGGAAACGTATGGCTTACAGGCCTCATTTGTGCTCGGCCACGGGTGAATTCACGGGTATGCAGAACAGGAGTGCCAGGATGGTTCGGAGTCGGGCAGGGCCATTGTACTCCCTTGATGCCATGCTCAGTGTTAATGTCGACAGAGTGCCAGCTAATTCCCCGGTATTGCGGGGTGACCTGAGTGATCTCATGCCATATCGCTTTCTCATCCTCATAGTGCCAATCGGCACCTAAACACCTAGCCACTTTCTGAATTATTTTCCAGTCCTCCATCGCCACTCCCGGAGGTGTAACGGCGGGTTGCAGTTGCTGTACTCGGCGTTCGGTATTGGTGAAGTGTCCTGTTTTTTCTGCAAACGTCAGGGCTGGGAGTACGACATCGGCAAGTGCGGCGGTCTCAGTTAAAAAGATATCCTGCACAATCATGAACTCTACGGCCTGCAGAGCTTCGAGGACATGAGCTTGATCGGGATCGCTCAACACCGGGTTCTCACCCATAATATAGAGTGCTTTCAGATCTCCCTTGAGAATTGAAAGCATCATCTCTGTTGCTGCGATTCCTTCCTGATTGGGAAGTTCTTGATTATTCCAGGCTAGTTTGAATTGACGCTGCACTTGAGGATCATCGACTCTTTGATAACCGCTAAAATAATTCGGCAGCGCCCCCATGTCACAGGCTCCCTGAACATTACTCTGACCTCGCAATGGGTTAATGCCTGCGCCGGGAATACCTATGTTCCCGCAGAGTAACTGTAAATTGGAGATCGCGGTGACATTGTCATGGCCTGAAGTATGCTGGGTGATCCCCATTGCATAATAGACCGCCGTCTTCTCTGCGGTTCCAATCATCTGTGCGATAGCGACAATATCTGCTGCATCAACACCTGTGATGAGCTGAGCATTATTGAGGTTATAGTCTGGCTTCATCACTTCGTCATAAAGGGCACTAAACCCATCGACTCTAGCTTGGATATACGCCTGATCGTGCCAGTTATTGGTAATGATCTGCTGCATGATGGCATTGAGCAGCATGATGTCAGTTCCGGGTCTCTGTTTGACGTAAAGTTTAGCGTGATCGGCAATATCCACTTGCTTGGGATCGGCAACGATAAGTCTGGCACCATGGTCACGAATCGCCTCTTTAATACGAGAGGCGATGATGGGATGGGCGTTGCTGGTATCCGAGCCTATTATGAAGATCAAATCTGACGCTTTAATTCCCGGGATATCATTGCTCATGGCTCCGCTGCCGAGGCTGTCATAGAGGGCGGTAACGGTTGATGCATGACACAATCTGGCGCAGTGGTCGATATTATTAGTGCCGATAACACTTCTAAATAACTTTTGAAATAGGTAGTTATCTTCATTTGTCGCTTTAGCCGAAGCGAGTCCTGCCAGCGCATTAGCACCATGTTTTTCAATTATTGGATTGAGTTTACTGCCGATATATTCAATTGCTTCACTCCAAGATGCCTGAACAAGTTTTCCCTCTCTACGAATGAGTGGATGAGTCAGCCTTTGTTCACTGGCAATAAAGTCAAAGC
>SDWK01000198.1 GCA_004195335.1 Shewanella sp. | reverse complement strand
ACATTATCGCAAATACTCACAGGGAGTATTGTTGAATTTGAGCCAATTGATACATTATTCCCAACTATAGTTTTTGCCCATAAAGTTGTGTCGCCGCCAGCAGGACCACCCTTTGCAAATCGGTCGTTAACAAACATAACGCCATGAGCGACAAAGCAATCATTCCCAATTGTGACCAATTCACAAATAAAAGAATGTGACTGAATCTTACAATTGTTGCCGACTATTACTCCCTTTTGGATTTCAACAAAAGGTCCTATAAAAGAATTATCGCCAATAGAGCACCCATATATATTTACGGGTCTAATGACCGTAACGTCCGCACCGAATAAAACATCAACAATTTCAGACTCTAACATTTTAGGTTTATTCATGGACTTGCCCAAGCTTGCACATCTTTGGCTTAAATCTCAAGAACACTTCTTGTCCCGTTTCAATTGACTCATAGATAGCGGTTATGAGTTCGAGACTTTTCCTTCCCACCAAACCGTCTACCATATGGGGGCATCCCTCCAATATGCTAGACACTACATGTTCATAATATTCCTGGTGGCCGAAACCATAAACGTTGGGTGGATTTACAGAAAATTTTTCCATTACTTCGTCATCACCAGTTACTTCAGAATCAAAATTCCAATGAAGCATTTTATTAACCGCGAAACCACCAATTTCAACACTGCCTTTTCCCCCCATAATAGAAATTGAACCCTCCAAGTCCTTAGGGCGGACAGCCGTTGTCGCCTCTATAATTCCAAGAGCACCATTTTTAAATTTAAGCGTAACGACAGCAGTGTCTTCCGTCTCGATATCAACCAGGGCGGTCATACTCTTTGCAAAAACACTTTCGACATCCCCCATCATCCACTCGAGTAGATCGACATGGTGGCTGGCCTGATTGGTTAGCACCCCACCATCTTGCGCCCAAGTCCCGCGCCAACTGGCTTGGTCATAATACTCTTGTGGACGGCACCACCTGACTCTTACCGTCCCAAGAATCAACTTACCAAATCGATTATCCTCTAAGGCCTCCCTAAGTTTAACGACGGGAACATTAAACCTGTTCTGCTTTACAACAAACAGACGACAACTATTCGCATAGCAAGCCTCAATCATGGCATCGGCATCATCAAGAGTAAGTGCCATCGGCTTTTCAACGACGATATGTTTTCCATACTTAGCTAATTGGAGCACGTTCTGAGCGTGGTTCCCACTTTCAGTCAAGACGGTCACAACATCGATATTTTCTGATTCCATCATATGTTCCATATCGGTGTAATAGGGAACATCAAACTTCTCACCTACGGCCTTTGCTTTCTCTTCGTCTAAATCACAAACAGCAGCAAGTCTTGCGTTAGGAATCTGACCATGCCCTAAAAGTTCAGAATGTCTTTTTGCAATCCGTCCACAACCAACTAACGCAAAACTCAGCATAAACTACTCCGTTATATATTTTCTTAAAACGCCACGTACAAATGAGGTCCAGGAAATAAAATTAATCCATTCGTCCATCTCGCCCAATCCCGTAATACTCAAATCCCGCCGCCTTCACAGCCACAGGTTCGTACTGATTACGCCCGTCAAAAACCACCGATTGTTTCATTAACTTGTGCATCGCAGCGAAATCAGGGATACAGAAAGGCTTCCATTCGGTTACCAAAACCATAGAATCGGCATCTTCAAGAGCATCATACTGATGCGTAGCAAAAACAAGTTGACCATTTTTCTGCCAGTCAGGCGGGAATGAGCTGCGCGCCACATCCATAGCCACCGGATCGTAAGCACGAACCTTTGCCCCGGCCTCAACTAGACGATTGATCAGAACGATAGCTGAAGCCTCGCGCATATCATCGGTCCCCGGTTTAAAGGCCAAGCCCCAGACTCCGAAAGTCAAACCGGACAGGTCGGCACCAAAACGGGCGATGATCTTGTCCAACAGCACTAGCTTTTGTGCCTGGTTGCGCTCTTCAACCGCATTTAAAATTTTCGGCTCGAAGCCGCAGCTTTCAGCCATATGGGCGAGGGCTTTAACATCCTTGGGAAAGCAGGAGCCACCATAACCGCAACCGGGGTAGATAAAGGAAAAACCGATCCGACTGTCCGAACCGATGCCTACGCGCACATTCTCCACGTCGACCCCGAGGCAGTCGCAGAGACCGGCCATCTCGTTAATGAACGAGATCTTGGTGGCGAGCATGGCATTGGCCGCATACTTAGTCATTTCGGCGTCGCGCACCCCCATAAAAATAGTCCGATCGTGGTTACGGTTGAACGGGCTGTAAAGCTGACGCATGATGCCTGTAGCCTGCTCGCTATCAGTACCGACTACAATCCGGTCGGGCTTCATAAAGTCTTCGACAGCAGCCCCTTCCTTTAGGAATTCTGGGTTACTGACTACATCAAAGTCAATAGCGTCGCCGCGAGCATCAAGTTCAGCCTGAATGGTCTGCCGGAC
>SDWK01000761.1 GCA_004195335.1 Shewanella sp. | reverse complement strand
AGCAGTATCGAATGTGAAGTATTGCCTCGCCAGAGGGTGTTTATCATCTCAAATAAAAAATAATGGATTATACAATGAATAGTCCGATCGGTGGTTTCTATCTCAATGCACAATACAGAAAGAAGGCTGAACAGTTTGAATTATCGAGCAAGCCAAAATTAACTATCACCATAGAGTTACAACTCGATAGCAGTATCATTCTCAGTGATTCTCAAATATGTTTAGCCGACATAGAGTGCCAGTTCTCAACGCCTCAGGCTGCAATATCTCTTCTCCCCACGGTCACGGCGACAGGTATGATACAGCTCGATTGTTCGATAAAAATTGAACATACAGATGACGATATAGCAATGATGAAGCAACAGATTGTGAATATTGAATCCGGCGAAAGCCTCTCCACTCTGGTAGAGGGGAATGACAGAATTCGATTAAAAGTAAGTTGTGATATCGGTTGATTTACAATCTATAATTTTCAACCGTTTAAACCGAACGTTATAGACATAGCTTTAGATGACATAGCTCGTATACCATAGCTCGGATTAAATAGTCCGGATGAAATAGCCTGGATACAATAGTTCAATCGATTTAGGAGATCGTGATGATTAAACTGACTAAAATGCTTATCGTTTCTTTGATACTGACTTGCTCGGCCTATGTGCAAGCAACTGATCTCAAGGTTGGAGATACTGCACCGGATTTCAAGTTGCAGTCCACCAACGGTGATTTCTACCAACTCAAAGATTACTTAGGTAAACAAACTGTAGTGCTCGCTTGGTATCCTATGGCTAATACCCATGGCTGCACACTCGAATGTCGCTCACTGGTTCAAAAGGGACACTTAATTCGTGAGTACAATGCGGCTTATATGATGGCAAGCGTCGACGACTTAGAAGATAACCAGGACTTTGCCAAAAAGCAGAAAGCAGATTTTCCTATGTTAAGCGATCCGACAAAAAAGACAGCTAAAGCCTACGATGTCCTCAATTTTGTTCGCGTAGCCAGTAGGGTGACATTTTATATCGGGGAAGATGGGAAAATTTTAAAAATTGACGAAGATATTAACGCCGAAACGGCAGCGGAAGATATTGCAGCGACACTAAAACAGTTGGGAATTGAAAAACAGCAGTAAGAATATTAAAAGTTCCTAGGTTCCAGCACCTAGGAACTCGCACCTTTAGTCTTCTAACGACTCACGGATCCGCTCTTTGCGGTCCTGCTCTTCATCGAAGGCCGCTTCGATTTCAGCCAGCACTGAATCGACATCCGCCGCTTTAGTGCTCTCTTTAAATTCACCGGTCAATTCTAACTCAGGATTCAACTTACCCGACTCGAACAGTGCCCACATCTCTTTCGCATATTTGGTCTTTAGTAACTCAGGAGCAAACTGACCATAATATTGGGTCATGTTGTTTACATCACGCTCAAGCATTCTCTTGGCATTATTATTCGCTGCCGCATCGACCGCTTGCGGGAGATCGATGATCACTGGACCAATGCTGTCTAACAAGACATTAAATTCGGATAGATCGCCATGGATCAAGCCTGCACAGAGCATGCGCTGCACATCTTTCATGATCACCTTGTGATGCGCCAGAGCCTGCTCGGTTGTCAGAGTGATATCATTTAATCTGGGGGCAACAAAACCTTGCTCATCGGTAATGAGCTCCATCAACAGCACACCGTCGAAACAACCATAAGGTTGAGGTACTCTTACGCCAGCATGAGCAAGACGAAACAGGGCATCAACCTCGGCATTCTGCCAGGCCTGTTCCTGCTCGTTACGACCAAACTTCGAGCCTTTCTCCATTGCACGAGCGCGTCGACTATTACGGCCTTTACGACCTTCACGATATTGAACAGCCTGCTTAAAGCTGCGTTTCTCGGCTTCTTTGTAAATTTTGGCACATCGAACTTCATTGCCACTGCGAACAACAAATACATCGGCCTCTTTGCCACTCATTAATGGACGGAGGACTTCATCAACTAAGCCTTCATCTACGAGAGGCTGAATACGTTTAGGAATTTTCATAGCGCTCTTATACCCTACTTAAGGGCTTGATGGAATATCTAAGCAAATTATCATTCAAAATAGATCGGTTCATGACCCCTCAATACCACGCTGTACAGAAATGATTAATTATTATTTTTTAAACACTTAAGTTAGAAGCTCAAATGCCAGATCGTAAGCCTTGCCCAGATCGACCGTTTTTGGTTTTAACCCTTTAAATTCTAATGTGCGCTTATCTGTCGCCCTGACCGTTGCCGGATGTACGAGTTCGACAATCGATGAAGACAGGGCTAAAATCACGCCTTCCATTAAAAATGTCCCCGCACCTCCAGCGCCCTGACCTTTACTCGCACGTCGATTCAACACGAGCTTGTCGATACTATGTTCGATGCAAAATGCCTTTATCTGTTCACCAAAAGCGATCACCTCTTCCTGAGTCGGGTTCTTA
>SDWK01000744.1 GCA_004195335.1 Shewanella sp. | reverse complement strand
AGATGTGTATAAGAGACAGGGTTATTAGATAAATATTATCAGGTCATCGTTGAGGGGCACTTTTCAAATCATGGCGTCGATGGATTAGTGACTATCGATAGTGAAGTCGATGGCAAGCCAGCCCGTTCGCATGCAAAGCTGCTCAAATATAATGACGAACAAAACCGTTCACTCGTACAGGTAAAGATTGAATCGGGGCGTAAACATCAGATCCGTATTCATATGGCATCGATTGGTTACCCCGTAGTCGGAGACCGTCAACACGGTATTGCCGATGCGTCAGAGGTAAACCTACAACTGACCTCCTGTTACCTTAAGTTTCCTTGCCCCATAACCGGCGAAGAAAAGGAGTTTGAGTTACCCCAGAGACTCAGGCCTGCGCTTTAACCATTTGTTTATTCCATCGCTTTGCTGGTGACTCGAACCTGGGTGAATTGGCGATAACCATCGGGAGAGCCATGATAACCAAAGCCGCTTTGCTTGGCGCCGACCCAGGGATTATCTCCGACGCCAAAGATACTCTTGTTAATGCCAACCATGCCGGCCTCTAGTCGATTCGCCACCTTTTCAGTTGCAGACTCATCTTCACCGAAGACGACGGCACCGAGTCCATAAACGGTATCGTTAGCCTGTTGTACTGCGTCATCGATTTCAGAATAACGGGTAATACAGACAACTGGCCCGAAGGTCTCATCCTTAGCAATAGACATGTCATGTGTCACTCCGCTCAATACCGTTGGCATCACATACCCTTTCCTAAGGCTATTTCCTCCCAATAATACTCTGGCTCCTTTTGTTATTGCTTCATCAATTTGATGGAGCACATGTAACCTCTGTTTATCGTGGATCATCGGGCCCATCTGAACCCCTGATTCATTCCATGGACCGACCTTTATTTTTTTCGCAACATCGACAACCCGCCGCTCAAATGCATCTGCGATATCGTCATGAACAAACACCCGCTCAGTAGACACACACATCTGCCCCGCATTATCCACACTATTACTAACCGCAAATCCGGCCGCTTTTTCAATATCTGCATCCTTTAATATGATAAGTGGGTCTTTACCTCCTAATTCGAGAATAAGCCTTTTTAAGCCATTAGCACTACGCTTCATAATATCTATGCCAACGGCTCGGGAGCCCGTAAACGTAATTAAATTGATATCGGCTTCAACCAAAGCTTTCCCCTGCTCATCCCCACCATGGGCAATTTGTAACACTCCGGCAGGTAGAAATTGATTTAACGTATCGACATAGCATTGTGCTATCAAGGGCGTCTCTTCCGAAGGCTTTAAGATCACTGTATTACCCGCCATCAATGCAGGGATCAACATCCATTGCGGCATCGCCATAGGATAATTCCAGGGACTGATGACTCCCACAACCCCGATAGCCTGATAGGTTATGCACGTCTGTGCGCTGTCGTTGGTGTGGACGACAGTCTGCAGGGCAGATTTTATCGTTTTAACCTTTCCCGCCATGCTGTTGCCGCAGTTACGTACCTCCCCGATACCACTATTTAATGGCTTGCCCATCTCTTTACTTAATATCTCACCAAACTCTTCGGCGTTATCCACTAAAGCCTGACCTGCATTCTTTAAGCATTCAGCCCTGTCATTTAATGAAGTCTCCCTCCATGTTTTCAGCGCTTCTCTTGCAACCCTGACCTGCTTATTGATCTCTTCAGGTGATGTGATTGCGACTTCTCCTACGACCTCCAGCGTCGCCGGATTTATCGATTTTAACGTCTTATTCATAACCCAAACTCCCGGGGACATTGACACATGCACAAACGAATCATTTACGATTTTTTAAGAATGTACTCTTAACTGAAATCTTGCCATCTTGAAAGGTGAAAAGATCGCATCCGTCGACCTCGATAACTAAGCCATCAGTTTGTGTCGCGATAAATGTCCATTGGCTACACCCTCTGTCTGCACTCAAAAAGTGGCTGACATTTTCAAAGCGCACGTCAGGAAAGTCTGTCCAAACCGACATGAAACGAGACTTCACCTCATCAAACCCTGTATATCGGCTACCGAATTTTTCCACTCCACCACCCGTTTCAAACACACACTCTTGAGACATGAAGGCCATGATCTTGTCGATATCATGTTCATTCCATGCATCGCTGTAAGACTGAAGTCCATCAATATTCATCGTCAATTCTCAACAGTTATTCAATATGAGGTGCTTAGCTTTAAACCTGATTAAGAAGTCAGACTGAGCGCCATACCGGGAGATATGAGTATAGCAACTGCAGGCATTTTCGGGTTTAGCACCAGAAATGAGCAGGAAAAGCATTGAAGTGACTATGAGGCGCGGAGAATAGCTATTCAGTCATATCTCTCTTCTATCCCCTCGAGTGTGACCCAAGGTTGTGTACGCTCCTCATAGATAGAGATCTTAGGGTT
>SDWK01000759.1 GCA_004195335.1 Shewanella sp. | reverse complement strand
TTCACATAGTTAGCTGTATGTTTCTCTCCGCTTTCTGTTTATTGAAGGTTTCTTAGTATGGCACAGCCAACGTCCACAAATCGCGGTGATGGTCCGTTTTCTTATCGACTTGTCGCTGTTCCTCTACCTGACTGAGCAACTCTTATGGCCGCTTTTAACTGCAAGGCTGGCCGCATTTAGTGTGGCGTTAACGTTAACCTAGCTGGGAAATCGGTCATTTACTTTTAGTCACCGAAAGAGAGTGCCTAAAGGTCAACAGTTTGCGATGGCCGTTGTTCTCGCCTGTAGTGCCGCGTCAGTGAATCTCAGCGTTTTTTATCTGCTGAGTGAGCTGAGCACGCCCACGGGGGTAACCGCCACTGTGTATCTGGCGTTAGGCGTGCTATCGGGGTTGGTCGTAAATTGGTTAGGCTCCAACTATCTTGTATTTCGCCATTAATATCTCGGATGGTATGACTGGCAATAGCCTGTCGATATGAGACAATGGTGAGCTGGATTTTAGTCATAAACCGGACGTGTCTGGGGTCATGGCTATTATTGCTTTTTTGATAATTAAATATAATTTGCTGGGCAGGCTTGGAGTAAACATGCTTATTTCTAAAAATTCTTTTGTTGTGAAGACTGTTTTGGGTTGTTCATTAATGGTTTTAGCCGGTTGTCAAACGACTAACCCTTATAGCAATGAGAGTCAAAATGCCAAGGCAACCAATGGTGCGTTGATTGGTGCTATCGCCGGTGCAGCTATTGGCGTTGCTTCATCGAGCCGTAGCGATCGTGGTAAGGGTGCGCTAATTGGCGCCGCATCGGGTGCAGCACTGGGTGGTGGTATCGGTTACTACATGGACACTCAGGAGGCTGAATTAAGAAAACAGCTTCAATCGACTGGTGTGAGTGTGACTCGCAGTGGCGATAATATTGTATTGAATATGCCAAACGAAGTGACGTTTGGTGTGGATCAGACCGATCTAAGTTCAGGCGCCAAAAAAGTACTTTACAGTGTCGCTTTGGTGGCTAAAGAGTACGATCAAACTCAATTGAATGTGCTCGGTTATACCGACAGTTCAGGGGCCGAGTCATACAACTTAAGGCTCTCGAAAATTCGTGCTATCGAAGTGGGTAACTACTTAGTCGGCCAAAAAATCGAATACGGTAGAGTGAAATCTGAAGGTCTCGGTGAGTCAAGACCCATTGCGACCAATGCAACGGCTGAAGGCCGAGCGCAAAACCGAAGAGTCGAGATTGTGCTAAGTCCGTTACCGCAAAGCTAGTCATTAGCTGAAAAAAATCAGGCTGCCAATTGGCAGCCTTTTTTATGCCTGCTTCATAAAAGCTTGAGGAATAGGACATTTTGTCGCGGCCTTGTGGCTAGTTGGAGAGGTAATTCTCAGTTAGAACAAGTCAAACTCATCGACTATTGTGACGGGCAGGCCGTTATGGCTTGATAGCTTTTTGGGTTTGAAATAAATAGTGATGATGAAAATTAAGATGAATAAGTGGATAGCGACCACACTGCTCTTGACACCATTGATGGTTAACTGTGCTCCGATAGAGTTCAGGGCTGCGGGAAGTTTAAAGTCTGCGATGACTGAGCTGATTGGCGAATACCAGAAAACGACGACCCTTGAGGTCGAGGCTCAGTTTGCCCCATCGGGATTATTAAGAAAACGTATCGAACAGGGTGAGCATGTCGATGTGTATGCTTCGGCAAACATGAAACATCCCCTAGCCTTGAGAGGGGCGGGAAAAGGTGGTCCGGTTGTCTTGTTTGCCCGCAATAAATTATGTGCTATCGCCCAGCCAGAGGTTGAGGTTGATAGCGTGACACTATTGGATAAAATGCTCGACCCACAAGTCAGAGTGGGGACCTCTACACCAAAGGCCGACCCAGCTGGGGATTACGCCTGGAAGTTGTTCGCTAAGGCTGACAAACTCTCTATCGGCGCGACTTCACGTCTGGAGGCAAAGGCGCTTAAGCTTACCGGCGGTCCAGACAGTGCTAAAGCCCCCGAAGGGAGAAACCCTTATGGCTGGGTAATGGAAAATAAGCGTGCGGATATCTTTCTTACTTATTGTACCAATGCCGTTTTAGCTAAGAAAGAGGTACCGGGATTACAGATTATTTCGGTTCCTGAGGCAATCTCAGTTGGCGCTAATTATGGCCTTATGGTACTAAATGGTGGTGAGAGTGAAGCAGCTGATTTAGCACTGTATATTCTCTCTGAAGAGGGGCAACAGATCCTGGCGGGTTACGGGTTCGATGTGCCATTACTGCCATAGTTTAATGGACTCGCTTTATTCCACCAAAGTTTAGCCCGTAAGTTTACCGCTTAGGGGCTAGTCTACAAAAAATCGTAAGCATCTGTTAATTAAGTAGGAAAAGTGTGGCTAAGCCTAAGAAGGCAAACAGGCCGATAACGTCGGTGACTGTTGTTAGCACCATTCCTCCGGCAAGAGCAGGATCGATATTCATCTTCTTTAGGAGTAACGGGATACTTGCTCCGGCAAAGCCAGCGACCGTCATGTTAATCAGCATCGCACCACCAATGAGTCCACCAAGCGCAAGATCACCTTTCCATAACCATATCGCCAGAAAGACTAAAATAGACCAAAGCACACCATTAAGGAAGCCGATGGCAAGCTCTTTACCGATTAACCAGCGCGAGTTACTTTGGCCAATCTGTCCCAGTGCGATACCACGAATCACCAGGGCTAATGTCTGATTACCGGCAACGCCACCCATGCTCGGCACTATGGTCATTAAAATAGCAATGGTAGCGAACTGCTCTAATGTGCCTTCGAACATATTGCTTACGGAGGCGGCTAACAGCGCGGCGAACAGGTTGAACGTTAACCATAGCGAGCGCTGTAGCGTACTTTTTATTACGGGGCCGAAAGTATCTGCGTCATCGTCCATACCCGCCATCCCCATCATGGAATGCTCTGCATCTTCTCTGATGACGTCGACGACATCATCGATTGTGATACGGCCCAGCAAGCGATTATCATCACCGATAACCGGCGCCGATATCCAGTCATGGCGTTCAAACAGTTGTGCCACTTCACTGTCAGACATGCCTACCGGAATGCCTTCAAGCTTTGATACCATAATATCTCTTACAGAGGAGTTGGGATCGCAGGTGAGAAGATCTGATAGTCTGACACCACCGAGAAAACTGTCATTCTTGTCGACGACATAGAGGGTATCGGTCGCCTCAGGCAGTTCCCCTCTGATCCTCAGGTATCGTAAGATCACATCAATATTGACATCGGGGCGCAGTGTGACTGTATCGGTATTCATGATACTGCCTGCAGTATCATCAGGATAGGAGAGAGCCTGTTCGACCCTGATTCTGTCCTGGCTGGTCATTGACTGCAGTACTTGATTAAACACACTATCAGGCAGACTTCGCAGGATATACGCGAGGTCATCGGTATCCATGCGTGCCGCAGCTTTTGCGACTCTTTCCGGGCTCATCTGCTTGATAAGGTTGTCTTTGAGTTCTTCACCCAACTCATCAAGGATTTCACCGGTATGATCTTGATCTATCAGTTGCCACAATACTTGGCGGGTTCTGGGAGGAGAAGACTCGAGAATAAAGGCGACATCTGAAGCGGCCATATCATGAAGCATACTGCGAACATGAACGAACATGCCACTACCAAGCGCTTGCGTTAGCTGATTTAAACGCTGATCTGTGAGTTCGTTGTCGAGTACTTCAACTGGCATCGCTTCCCTCCCTTAGAGTGTATTTGTGTCATGTGTGAAAAGAGATAAAATCAGACGCTTAGATATATTATCTGTCTATTGTTGCGAAAATGAGACTCGGACGATTAACTCGCCTCATCAAATTTTGCATCGATGAGGGCACAGATAGCGTCGAGTGCGGCATTCGCGTCTTTACCCTCTCCGAGTAGCGTGATGGTTTTTCCTATGCCGCTTTCGAGCATGAGTAATCCTAGCACACTGGCCGCTGACGCTTTTTTATCACCTTGAACTATCGTGATCTGAGCATCAAACTCAGATGCCAATATGGCGAGTTTGGTGGCTGCACGAGCATGTAAACCTAGCTTGTTACAGATGGTAACCCGGCGTTCCAATTTAGGCATTACTCAGTTCACGATGACGGGCTTTAACCATATGTTTGCTATTGCTGAACAGTTTTGCTAATTGGTCGGTAACATAGACCGATCTATGTTGTCCGCCAGTACAGCCTATGGCGATAGTCAGGTAGCTACGGTTATTTCGTTCAAGATGCGGCAGCCATGTTTCTAGCAGGTTTTCAATTTGCCAAATGAATTTATTGACCATTGGCTGTTGGCTGAGGAACAACTGTACTGGTTCATCGAGCCCCGTCATCGGTCTTAATTCTGGTTCCCAATGTGGGTTGGGGAGAAAGCGAACGTCGAACATAAAGTCGGCTTCGGAAGGCATACCGTATTTGAAGCCGAAAGATTCAAAATTAATGACGAGTTCTTTATCGACAGTGCCCAATAAAATCTCTCGAACCTGATTACTCAGGTCGTAGATATTGAGGTTTGAGGTATCGATATAGTGATCGACTAGCTTGGAAACGGGTTCGAGCAGCAACCTTTCATGCTCAATCGCTTCTTTCAAAGACGTTTTACTTCTCGATAGCGGATGGAGTCGGCGGGTTTCGCTGTATCGTTTCAGCAGCACTTCATCGGAAGAGTTGAGAAAAAAACTGAGTAATTCTGTACCTTCAGGCAGATTGGAAAGTTGTTTTTCGAGCTCTTTTTCCTGTTCAGGCATGTTACGAACGTCGACACTAATGGCAACCAGTTCAGTACTGCCTTTAAGTTGATCGAGTAATGAGTCCATAAGCGGCAGAGGTAAGTTATCGACACAATAGTATCCAAGATCCTCTAAAACCCTGAGGGCGACAGATTTTCCTGATCCGGACCGACCGGATACCATAACCAGTTTCATTGAGTAATTACCTGATAGAGTTCTGATTCATCATGTGTTTTTCGCAACTGCTTTAATATCATTTTGTCATTGAGTTTCTCGGCCATGGCAGAAAGAGTACTTAAATGCTGCTCACATTGATCTGCTGGCACCAATAGCGCAAATAGTATGTCTACCGGCTGTTTATCAATCGAGTCGAAAGCAATAGGCTCTTCACACTTGATTAGTACAGCAACTGGTTGATTTATATTGGTTAGCCTTCCGTGAGGAATCGCTATACCATTACCTATACCTGTGCTGCCCATTTTCTCTCTAGCCAAAAGGCTTTCAAATATTTCTTGAGAGGTCAGGGTCGGGTACTGGACAGCTGCAAGATCGCTGATAAGTTCCAGTACCTTTTTCTTGCTGCCCGGAGTGGCGCAGGTTGTGCACTCCGGTTGCAGGATCTTACTAAGTTCCATTATTAATGTTTTATTAACTTCTCTTTGTGTTTAATAACCTGACGGTCTAGCTTATCAATCAGGGAGTCGATGGCGGCATACATGTCTGCACTTTCAGATGTTGCAAACACCTCACCACCGGAAAGATGGAGTTTTGCTTCTGCTTTTTGCTGCATTTTTTGAACATTTAAAATAACGTGCACATTATTGATCTGATCGAAATGTCGTTCAAGCTTAGTAAACTTTTCTTCAACGTATTGACGTAGTGATGTTGTAATTTCAATGTGATGCCCTGTTAGGTTTATTTGCATAGAATTACTCCTCCGTTTCCGATTGTGTTATGTAAACTAACTCTTGCTTATGACCTCAATAACGCTTTATAAACTCTTACGCTGATTCGATGGGGGGATGAGCAGAGCTTCACGATATTTGGCAATCGTTCGCCTCGCCACTTTTATCCCTTGTTCTCCCAGCAGCGTGGCCATTTTACTGTCACTCAAGGGCTTCTTCTGGTTTTCTGCTGCGATCAACTTCTTAATGAAAGCGCGTATCGCAGTCGATGAACATTCTCCACCATCATCTGTACCGACATGACTGGAGAAGAAGTATTTTAATTCAAATATCCCTCTGGGGGTATGCATATACTTCTGTGTCGTGACACGTGAAATGGTCGATTCATGCATTTCAACCACTTCGGCAATGTCGTTCAGTACCATAGGCTTCATCGCTTCTTCACCGTACTCGAAGAAACCTTGTTGAAATTTAACGATGCAGTTAGAGACTTTCAGTAACGTCTCATTGCGACTTTCCAGGCTCTTAATAAACCACTTTGCTTCTTGTAGATGGCCACGGATATATTGTCCATCGGCTTGATTTTTTGTACTTCTTGCCATCGAAGCATAGTGCTGATTGACATTAATCTTAGGCATATAATCCGGATTTAGCTCCACGACCCATCGACCTTTCTTTTTGGTCACTGTCACGTCAGGGATCACATACTCATCTCGCCCAGGGGTAATAGCCAATCCTGGTCGAGGGTTAAGTGTTTGGATTAGTGCGATGGCTTCTCTAAGATCATCTTCTTTCAGTTTAGTCTTGCGCATTAGCTGACGGAAGTCACGTCCGGCAATCAGGTCTAAATGCTCTTTGATCAAGAGTCTGGCATTGTCGATATGGGGAGTGGTGTCGGCATATTGGGCGAGCTGAATCGAGAGGCATTCACTGAGATCTCGCGCCGCAATACCAATAGGGTCGAAGTGTTGAACACGCTTGAGTACGGCTTCAATTTCATCCAGTTCAATTTCAGGGTCGCCCATTGCCTCAAGGATATCGTCGACAGTTTGGGTCAGGTATCCACGCTCGTCGATGGCGTCAATAATGGCGGTGGCGATGGCCAGATCATTATCGGAGAAAGGGGTGAGGTTTTTTTGCCATTCAAGGTGTTCATACAAGCCTTCGCTGGTTTCACCTTGAAAGGGCATGTCATCTTCTCGCGTTCCCCCTGAACTGGAGTTTGAGCCCGCAGTATAAACTTCGTCCCAGGTCGTATCCATGGGAAGATCTTCTGGCATGGAGTCTTGAGTCAGTGCGTCTGATGTCTCGACGGCTGAGCTATCTACGGGGCCTTCGTTATCGGTATCACCTTCCGCAGCGGCATTGTACTCTGGCTCATCACTGGCTTTACTATCACTATTAACGGGTTCTGCATCAACTTGCTCTTCATCCAACTCAAGTAGTGGGTTGGAGTCTAATGCTTGTTGGATCTCTTGTTGCAGCTCCAGCGACGAAAGCTGCAATAGGCGTATTGCCTGTTGCAGCTGTGGTGTCATGGTTAACTGCTGACCCATTCTGAGCTGGAGTGACGCTTTCATCTACCGCTATTCCCTTATCTTGTAATTATAAAATGAGAAAGCCTGCTAAATTATTATTGGGGTTTCTCTGACCCCTTGGCTCGCTATCTGTTTGCGAACTTTGATGAATTTGTAACTTGGAAATCGATTCTATAGATTAACTATAGCTTGAATTGTTCACCTAAGTACACAGCCCGGACCTGCTGATTGTCTAAGATTTCGGCGGGTGTGCCTTCAGCGATTAAGTTTCCGTGACTCACGATATAGGCGCGTTCACAAACGTCCAAGGTTTCACGAACATTATGGTCTGTGATCAATACGCCGAGCCCCCGGCTTTTGAGCTGTAAGATGATTTTTTTTATATCGATAACAGAAATCGGATCGACACCTGCAAAGGGTTCATCGAGTAAGATAAATTTTGGATTTGCCGCTAATGCTCGTGCAATTTCAACGCGTCGACGTTCACCACCAGACAGCGCCATACCCTGACTGTCTCTGATATGAGTGATATGAAACTCCTCTAACAGGTGCTCAAGCTGCTCTTCGCGTTCATTGTTACTCATCTCTGAGCGGGTCTGTAATACCGCCATGATGTTATCTCTGACCGAGAGTTTACGGAAAATACTGGCTTCTTGAGGTAAATAACCTATCCCTTTTCTGGCACGAAGGTGCATAGGATCTAAGGTCAAATCATCCTCGTCGATAAAGATACGTCCTTTATCGCTCTGCACTAGGCCGACGACCATGTAAAAAGTGGTGGTTTTCCCAGCGCCATTGGGCCCTAATAGGCCGACGATTTGTCCGGTTTTGACTGTGAGACTTACATCTTGTACGACGGCACGACTCTTATAGCTCTTGGCAAGGTTAACGGCCTTTAGCGTCATCTCGCTCATTTTATCTCCTGCTTAATCGGCGCATTCTCTGGCTGACTCTCTTCATTCATCTCAGGCTTATCTGTTGGTGTTTTTGGCTCTGGTTGTGTTTCTTCCTGATAGTTTTCAGGTTGAATGATGGTGATCACTCTATCGTTGCCAGAACTCTCTGCAATGAGTTGTTGCTTAGCGATGTTGTAACGGATTTGATTGCCCGTGACTTGACTGCCAGCCTGTTCCAAAGTGGCATTCCCGATAAGGGTTAAGGTTCGAGTCGAGAGTTCGTAGCGTATCTCCTTAGCACTCGCTGATGCCGGGCGACCATCTTCCATTATCTGTGAATAGGTGGCAGGGTTTCCCGTTGCAACCAGTATCTTTCCGCCGCCAGCCTCTTTAGAGAATGCTCTGAGCTCATCGGCTAAGATCTTAACTGAACCTTGGGTCACCTCGACGGGGCCGTTGAAGATGATCTGGTTATTTTTTATATCCGCTTCCTGGCTGGCGGCAGAGATCTTAACTTCTTGCTTCAGATCGTCCAGTTTGGCCATACTGCTAAAACTAATTAGTGATAATAAGGCAATGATGAGTAAATTATTTTGCTTCATATATTCCTTCAACCTGACTGGTTAATTGCACACTTTGAGCATTAAGGTCTGCGTATAGCCCTACACCTTTGATTATAAAATCATTACCTGTGATATAGATATCGCGATCGGATGTCATAATCCTGTCTCTTATACACATCT
>SDWK01000751.1 GCA_004195335.1 Shewanella sp. | reverse complement strand
GTGGCAAGCGCGCGAAAGACGATGAGACTATCTGTGTAGAAGTAACGGCTGGTGGTGTCGATACACTCTCGACTTACCCTGCGGGCATGGCGACGTCGTCAAGTATGACTGCCGATGGCGTGGCTTATGCCAGCTCTGCGATGGAAAACTCAGGCGTTATCGGTGGTAGCACTTACTACATGGGGACTGCCGAGGCTACCGACAGTGGTGCTAACGGAAATATCTGTGTGATCGATCGCGGCGTGATCTCATTCCACGATAAAGTGGCAAACTGTGAAGGTTCTGGCGGTGTCGGTGCCATCATCATCAACAATGAGCCGGGTATGCTTTATGGCACTTTGGGTGATACCAATGCGACAACGATCCCTGCGGTCGGCGGCGCCTTCGAAGACCGAGCTGCGTTAGTTGCTGCCGGTGTTATCAATATCGATATCGGCACCTCAGACTTTGGTTTCATGAGCGGAACTTCGATGGCGACACCTGCGGTTTCTGGTCTTGCGGCGTTGGTTTGGTCAAACCACAACCAGTGTACGGGGACAGAAATTCGTGAGGCGCTAAAAGCGACGGCTATGGACAGCGGCGCTGCGGGGAAAGATGATTACTTCGGTTACGGTATCGTCAAAGCGGCTGCGGCTGATGCTTACCTGACGGCCAACGGTTGTGCGGGTGGCGATGGTGGCGGAGAGCCTGGTGGTGATTTCACTCTTTCTGCCAGTGGTTATAAGAGCAAAGGCGTGAAGAAAGTCGATCTGAGCTTTAATGGCGCGGCGGGCAGCAATGTCGACGTGTATCGCGATGGCAGCAAGATTGCTACTACATCGGCAAGCTCAACTTACACTGACTCAATTACAAGTAAAGGTGGTGGCTCTTACACCTATAAAGCCTGTGATGAAGGAACATCGACCTGTACAGGCGAGCAGACCGTTAACTTTTAAGTGATTGGTCACCTCGATGCTGTGTTAACCCGCATTGAGGCAATGGCTTAATTAAACCCAAATAAAACCGCAGCTTTCGCTGCGGTTTTTTTATTGCATGGCGTAACTATTTTTAGTGCCGCCATTTCGTTATGGCGCTAAGCCAGTTCACCACCATGTGATAAGCAATCTTAAAAGATCACAGTTACCACCTCCGAGCAATCACCGTCGCCGGTGTTACACACCTGAACCGTATGACTGCCGCCGCCTTTTTGGCCGGTATTGATATTAGTGCTATAAGGCTCACTGCTGCCTCGGTTGACGGAAAATGGATCATCATTATCTAAGTAGATATCGACATCTGGGTATAGATACCACTCCAAAAGGAGATGTTTAATTCCTTTAACTTTCGATCCCACCGCGGTGAGGTTAATGGGGCTTGCGACTAAGGTGGTGGCTGAAACGCTAGTGGTCTCAACAGAGCTGCCATAACCATTAAATGAAGAGACGCGGTAGAAGTAGGTTCTATCGGCCGATAATCCGTTGTCGCTGAATTCGGTGACATTAGCCCCAACCGAGCCAATTGAGCTCCAGTTAATATCATCGTCAGAGCGCTCGACATTAAAGCCCGATTCATCATCTGAGGTATCTGTCCAATTGATGTCTATTTGAGACGATGATATCGACGTGGCACTCGGCAGTGTTGGCGTTGCTGGTACATCTCCACCGAGCAGGGTCTCACTACTGATATAGAGTTGCTGGATAGAGACAGTATCTAAGCTTCTGTGTCCTGGGGTGTGGTCCGTATCTTCAACCCGAATACGCACATCGCCACTGGTCTCTTGAGGCATGAAAAATGAGACTAATCCTTCATTGCTTGTATGCTGAACCCTTGTGAATTCGACATAGCTTGCGCCATTGACTGAGTAGGAGAAACGCATCTCATCGCCGTCTGAAGAGCTTGTCATCCAGGCGTTTAGATGTATGGTTATTGTGTTACCCGGAGTGACATTAAATAACCAGGTATGCAGCAGATAACTATAGCGACTGCTTTTCCTGCCGCCGGATTCACGTTCCCGTATCGTCTGAATCGAACTGTTATCGAAGGTATTGGTGTAATTTCCCGTGACCGAGCCCGCACCCAATATCTCGCCTTGTGCGTATTGGTCCAGATAAGCCGGGGCGGAGATACTGATGTCCGATAGTGTGATCGTATCCGAGGCGCCTAAATTGTCGGTGACGGTAAGGCTTGGGGTAAACGTGCCTTGTGATATATAGATATGAGCCGGATTGGCTGAACTGGAGCTGTTACCATCGCCGAATAGCCAGGCATAGCTGATGCTGCCGGAGTCATCCGGGTCTTCTGAGCCTGTACTATAGAATTGAACGCTGTGGGGCGCGGCTCCCGAGTAGCTATCTGCGCTAGCGACTGCAATCGGAGCCTGGTTAATGACAGATATTACCAGCGTATCTGAGTCTATGAGGTTATCGATATCGGCAACGGTTAGTGTCACCGTGTACTCGCCCGGGGCAAGATATTCGTGAGAGGGACTGACTCCCACACCCGTTCCCCCGTCTCCAAAGTTCCAGCTATAGCTTGCTACTCCGATATCATCGCTGGAAGCCGAACCATCGAAGAACACTGTAATGGGAGCGTACCCCGGAACATAACCAACGGAGGCGGCGACGGCGGTCGGGGATTGTAAATTGCCGTCATTTTGCACGCTACCTGTGATGGTATATCTCCCTAAACTGCCGTAGTCACTGTAACCGGTAGAGAGATCGCCTTTACCCGTGCCATCTACCTTCAGATAGTATTCGCCACTACTGGCAAAACTGCCGCTGAGCGCCGCGGGTAGAGATGAGCTGGGGTTGTTGCTGGCTATCAGATTGCCTGAACTGTTATAGAGCTGTGCCAGAATATCCAGATTCGGACTCACATCGGATGGTGAGATATTGAGACTGAAACTTCCCGCACCCGCTGTAAAGCTAAACATGTCCATATCATCACGGCGGCGTATCAGGCCACTAGCATCGAGCGTGGTCGTGTCGCCATTTGGAGATTCGATTAACGCCGATGCATTAGCGATGCTGTCGCCATGATCGTCGAGCATCAAAGGGGCACCGTAATTCTGAATTACTTGAATATCATCTTGCAACTGGTTCGCCAGAGGGTATTCACCTTTACTCCATTGGACGAGCTCGCGGTAATAACCTACTCCCATGATCGGAGCCCAGCCTGTGGCGCCGGAGCCATGACCTTCATAGTAGCCGGGGCCGCCATTTTGACCGTCGTGGCTTAGCCCCAGATTGTGGCCAGCCTCATGGGTGATCGCTTCCCCCGCACCGACAACACTGGTATTAAAGACGAAAGCTGGCTTATAACGATCCCCGTAATAATCGAAGACCCCGACATAGGCGAAACCGCCACAACCACAATTAGCAAAATTATCCTGAGTCATTACTACTCGAGTTCCATAGTATGGATCGTTTGAATCGGTACGGGTAATGGTGCTCTGTGGAGGCTCTTGTGTGGTGATATCAACATCGAAGGGGGCGTAATCTTCTGCAACTTGTTGCCACATCAGGTAGATATAATCGAGCTCATTTTGAGTAAAGCTATCGGAGCTTCCCTCACGGTTGTAAGGGGGGGAGACAATCGTACTGGTGCTATAGGAGGTGTTCCATTGTCTGCCTTCGGTGATATGCCCGTCAAAATCGAGATGGATCACCCGACTGGCTCCGGGGCGACTGTGTAACATAAAGGTCTGCGACTCACTTAACACTGTTTCGGGATCGGCTCCCGGATCTAGTTCTGCAAGATCTGTCGGTTCTTCGACTTCAACATAGAAAATACGCCCACGATGATCCAGCCACACACTGAGATCTTCTCGTATCATCTTGGCTAAATCTGCGGTGCTCATCTCGTATGCGGCTGCCACATCAGGCAGTTTATTGCCTAATAGTCCGATGGCGTGTTCGCCATTGGCAGGTTCGGGCAGGTTGACGTCAGGGAAGACTCGGTGTTGAGCGCCCGGATTCGAAGTAACATCAGAAATGGTATTTGCGTTAGTCGCTGGGTTGGCTGCAAAGGCATCTGATCCTGATAAACCTGCTGCAGATAAGGATAGGCTTAGTAGCGCGACCCTCATGATGTTAGCTCTGTAATCCATTACCGTTCCCCTAATTTAGCGGCCGATAGTTACCTTAAGTCTAGCAGAGCCGCGGGTTTGAAGCGTTTGGTTACACTTATTTCAATTCAAGTGGCGAATATCTTTAAGAATAATTTTTATGAATAGGTGGGTTTTTACTGAAAATTAGCGGTGAATTGATAGGGGCCATAAGTCTTGGAAGAGATAAAAACAGGCCGTAATAGGTTACGGCCTGTATGGGCTTTCTATTGTAGCTCTATGAGCTACTCTACTATGCATTTCGATAACGGTAAGGGGCGATTTTGGTCACTTTTTTCATGATAGACGAAGCACTGCTTGTCCATAATCAATAGCTGAACCATATCTGGCATCTCGAAATTACGACCCATAATCAGTTGACCATTGGGATCGGTATGAGGGGCGCGACTGAGTGATAAGCGGCTACTTTGCATAAATGCATCGTCTGCAATGAGCACTTCTTCAGTCTTCAACAGGCTGGCTATAGCATGCTGGAGTTCGGCTTTGCTGTCAGTCGAACTCTCGCTCAGCAGTGCCGGGCTTGCCTCATTAATCCGTAGACCCTCGGCTTGCAGGGAGCAGCCAGCGAGCAAGAGTAGTGAGCCGAGTAAGTGGTGAATCTTCATCTGAACCTCTATTCTGGGCTAGTACTTTGGGCTTAGTACTGTGGGCTTTGGGTTAAAATACGGTTATTCAGCAGCACATTCTGCGTTCGGGTATCTTCCAGAATGAAACCAGTATCGATAACCTGAGTTCGAGGCTTGGCTTTTGCCGCCTTGCCCAGAAGCGTTGGACAGCGGCCATTAGCGCGATAATAAAGGGCAGCACTCAGCAATCGCTCACTGGTATCACCTAAGTCATGGCTGAAGTCATCGCTCAGACTACATCCCTGAATCTCACTGGCTAGAGTCGGGCTGGTACTTGGGACAAACCCATCGGAATAGTCGCCGAAGCCTTTGTCATTTTCGCCCTTAAACTGCACGGTAAAGAATGTGGTGCCGCAGTTTGGCGTCGGGTAGAAGCCATAAGGCTTACCGCAAGTGGTATCCCCTATCTGGATAACCTCCACATCGATACCACGTAAGCTGTTCATCAGCGCTTCACTGGCTGAGCAGGTATTGGCTGTCGTGAGTACAAACAGACGTGACAGGTTAAGCGTCGGCAGAGTCTGTCCCGCGCCGAGTAGCCCTGAATTAAATCCGATACTCTCGTCAATAAAAGGCATGGGTGTCAGAGCTTGGCCCGTAACGGGATCGGTATTGGGGTGCTTGTCGTTGAAGGTGCTAGTTTCAAATATCTTACCTTGAGTCGATTGATTGCCGGCAATCATATAGCCCAGTTGACTCGCCATCGCTAGCAGACCGCCGCCGTTATATCTGAGGTCGAGCACTAAGTCATTAATCCCTGAGTCGCTAAGGGTATTTACGGCATCAAACAGGCCGCGCTCCGCGGTTGCGATGTGGGAGTTAAATTGCAGATAGCCCACCTTACCTGTAGTGGTTAACAGTGTCTTAGTGTTCTGGACAGGAGTCGATACAATTGTCTTTGCGGTTAAGGTGATTTCCCGGCTTGTTGCTGTATCTAAATCTTGTACCGTGAATCGTGTTTGTTGACCGACACTGTCGGGAAATAGACCATTATTGAGGGTATCTATGCTCGCGCTATCGGCCGCGTTTTGAACATTCACACCATCAATTTCGAGGATCACGGCGCCGCGGGTCAGATTTGCTGTCGTTGCCGGCGAGTCAGGTTCGGTATAACTCACGGTTATTTTTCGGTCCAGCCCCCCGTCGGTTTGTTGCAGATAAAAATGAGCCCCGTAACTTACAGAAGCCCCGGACTGGTTTAGGCTATCCCACTCGCTTGTGGGCATAGAGAAGTGGAATTGATCTTTATCAGCACCCGATGGTGACAGCTCTTGGGTTTTTAATTGATCGAAATAGGGGAGCACACCGAAAGGAGCCGGGTCAATATCGGCAATTTCGTCATACCAAAGGTAGGTGTCGTTACTCCATGAGCGTAGCCAGAGTTTTTCCGTTAGTTCTGAGCCAGTCTGATTGGCGGTGCATTGTCCGGCAAGTTCACTATCGGGAGCAAATACCCCCGCAACCCACTGCGGCGTCCCCGAGCTTGTGCCACCACCGCAACCCGTTAAGGTGAGTAGGGCAGATGTGAGGAGCAGTGTCAGTGTTTTGCCAGAGAGTAACGTCATAAATAATCCCTTATTAAACTCACGTTTCATTTGGATACGAAATGATAAGTCTGTTAATTGCATGTAGTATCTGTATTTTATACCACAACTTCCTTTTTGCGTATGCCGCACTTACACTTCTTTTTGATGGGTATCATTCTGATGCGCTGGTTAATGAGAGTCAGTGTTTTTGGATTTGCAGTTTATGGGTGAGCTCTACTATTGGGAAGCCTTGATTAGAGGGGCCTTTTTTTAGAGGAATGGATGAAAAAAGAGCATTGGACAAGAAAATAAAAAGGCCTGAATATTCAGACCTTTTACTATTTTTATATCGGGTAATCTAGCCGCAAAGTACTCGGCTAATTAATTAGGTTTCATCTAGGTTGCTGCATCTCTTCGAATATCAGAAACGGTGCGACTCTGCTAACTTGTCACTGGAGTGACACACTGAGCAGGCCTCGCCCGATAGTGTTACATCGACCACGACATTACCGTCGAAAGTGGCATTCACACCATCTTCAAGCTTCACTTCAAAGTCAGCCCCATTTTGGATCATATGGTTCTTCAGTGAATCTCCGCCATTTGGACCATGGCAAGACCAACACGTTGCGGCTCCCGGGCTGGTGGCAAAGAAATCCGCGTCGATTTCATGAGTTTTACGCGTGATTAATGCATTTGATTTCTCAATCTCTTTAAGGTTTGCACTGCCATCGACATGACATTGAGCACAATCGTTTAAGCGTGCAGGGTATTTAAATACGCGGTTTGATGTTTCACCCATATTTTGTTCTTCACGGTTTTGTGCATGTAAGGCATGAACAAAGGTATTCCATGAGATATGGTCGAGTACCGGATCGGCTGGTGCCTGCTCCAGTGCCATATGGCCTTTATCCCACTCAGAATTGCCTAAGTTATGACAAGCGACGCACTGCTGCTCTAAGTCATTACGACGTCCGTGGTAACCATATGCTTGATCGCCATGACAAGATGCACACAGTGCATTATCAACAACTTGGCGGCGGCTACTATCGGTGAGCCCCTCTAAGGTAAAGAAGACTGATTTAGAGCGAATACGCTCGACTAAGGTGCCATCAGGAGTTGGAACACCGGTTTTTTCATCGGCCTTAACTTGCCCCTCAATCGCTAATATCCCCGTTTTGAGATCGGTACCGATAGGAATGATCACACCGGTTGAGTTCTTCGATTTATCATCATCAAGCTGACCGGAAATGACGTAGGTGTATTCACCAGTTGCAGGGTTAGATGCAATAGGGTCAATAGATTCAAACTTGAAGTTTACGGAGTGGTTGGCTAAACGACCTAATTCACCTGAGTCTAAGGTTTCAGTGGTTAACATGCGGTAGCCCGCTTCCATATCCCATGAAACAGAGGCGCGAAGGGCATTAAATACCTTGGCTTCTTTTGGACTGCTGGCTAATGGCGTGCCTTCGCTGTCTAGAATTTTTACGGTAAAGGAAATTTCCGCCGTGTTGTAGGTGTTGCCATCACGAACAGAGGTGCCTTGTAGGGTCGATACTTGGGTTACATCGACACTATAAGCATCACGTGCCGCTTTTTTTGCATCGACCTTAGTCAGGTGATATAGGGCTATATCATGACAAGTGGCACATGAGAATTGCATCTCTGGACCATGCTTTAGCTCTTCAGACGCGTGGCAGCTTAAACAGGCTTTATCATTGGTGGTGCTTGCCAACCATTCTGCGCCATTGGGAAGGGCGTCGGTGGCTTCGGTGACATGGCAACTTGTACAATCATATGAACTAAGGACAAGATCGCCATCGAGGCCGTTATGCCAGCGGTGAGCCCGCTCGACAATACTGCCTTTACTGTCTTTTTCACCTGTCGTATGACAAGTGGCACAGGCTTGTACATTGTTTGCGTAATGTGGTGAGCGATCATAGCTGTCATAACGGGCATAGGCGATATCGGTATGGCAGGCATTACAACTTGCAGTGTCGACCATTGAGCGAGTGGTTGTCACCGCCGAACCGTCCACCATAAAGTCCACTTCAGGCATGATGTCTTGTACACTGCCAATGACAGGAATGCCGCCATAGGTTTGTAGGCGAACCATGAAGCGGTGTGGAAGATCTGGGTTAAATGTATAGTCCTTGCCACTCAAATCAAGCTCGTTGACGGAAGTGGTGTTGATTACGGTATAAGTCCCATCTTCATGATCTGTTAAGCAGTTTTCAACTTCGCTGGTACAGGTGACATATCCTAAGCCTTGGCGCTCGGTATAGCCTTGTTCCGATGTGGCTAATTGTGAGCTCAGGAAGCGAACCGAACCGATACCGACCACAGGCTGATTGAGTTCATTTGTGATCTTAAAGCTGGCAGAACGTATGCCAGTATCATCGATACCGTATTGTAGATACTCCAAGTGTAAGCTTTCGGCTGATTTTGCGATAATGATGCCGTTTCCACCGTCGGAACCATCGGCTCCATCTTTACCATCGCTACAACCCACTATCATTCCAGTCATGATAAGACTCAGAACCAAGCGCTTGTTTATTTTATTTTTCATCATTGCTCCAAAAATAACGTGTTTTTATTATGTTTTTATTTTTTGTGAATATTATTAATCTGCAGGGTTTAATAA
>SDWK01000749.1 GCA_004195335.1 Shewanella sp. | reverse complement strand
ATGTAACAACACCACGATACTAGGGCGTGCAATTTTGGGAGAAAAATAACTGGCACTAAGGTTGCCCGGATTTTCATTAAAACGTTTTAACTCTGTAAATTGAGCATACGAATAGTGGCTAAAAAGGCTAAGTAATAGCGTTAGAGATGAAGCGGTTAAAAATTTTAGAATAGACATAATATCAACCCAAAGGAATAGTGAGTTAGATAATGGCGTCAACCTCTCTGTTGTCGATTATAACCTAACCCAAGTGGCACCCAATCTGTTTATTGAGTTTTCAGAGTGGCCAGATCCTTTTAACCCCGTCTTAGATGAAGGCACTAAGTACGTCCGTGTCCGTATTGAGAATGTTGGCCTGGATAATTTCATCGCTCAAATAATAAACTTTAATAAATTGGTTAGGGCGTCAGCGGTGGCAGGTAGAAGTACAGATATTGAGTGCCTGAATAAAGTCGTTCCCATGATGGTTTGTGGTTATTACCCTGAACCTAACTTACCTGAGCTGCTGGTCGAGGGAAAGCCATTCGGTATCCCTCTGAATGAAATATTCGTGATGAAGGCGGGGGCTAATCAGGATAAGGCCATAGGACCCGGTAATTTCCAGTTGCTGCGGCTCGATGGTAGCAAAGGGGCGAAGGATATGAAGCTAGCCCTCGCGGGTGACTTTGTGCCTAATCAATGTGTTAAACCGGGTGATGTCGTCCCAACAGAACCGGGTGGGAATGTTGGCCCTGTAGCGCAAGGTTTAAACACTCGATTTGGTGAATGGAAAGCAGGTACTAACTCAATCGATCACCAAAGGGATGAAGACCTTTGCCAAGGTGAAAGGATATTGGTTGATGATGAAGGGAAGGTAGTTGTTAACGATGAGGGAGTCCCTGTCGATCTTGATAATGATATTATTGACTATTATCACTACGATCAGTATCTACCTCCTGGAGAAGGTGCAGTCCCTCCATCTAGCTGTCCTGATGATAGTTATACTGGTAATATTTTACGTAATGACTCAACAACAACAGCAGGTCGCCGAGAAATACCAGTAGTGATCGGCATCTGTGATGGCTTGACCAATGGTGCCAATGACATTACAACGGTTGGCATAGGTTGTTTCTTTTTGGCGCAAGAGGTCATACAGAAAGGCAAAGAAGCTTATGTTGTTGGTGAATTTTCAAGAACTTGCGAAAGTGAAGGTGCAGCCTCGTTAGACGCTAGTTTTGTCAGTAACACCTCGACGATTGTGCTCTATCGCGATCCCGATAGTCCGGATTCTTAGGAGGCCAGTATGGGGATATTTAGCCGAAACAGAGTAAAACAGCGAGGAGTCGCCGCAGTTGAATTTACTATCATGCTGCCGATGTTGCTGCTTATGGTGTTTGTTACCGCCGAGCTAGGTAGGGCGCTATATCAATACAGCGAGTTGACAAGGTTAGTCCGCGGAGCCTGCCGTTACCTTTCAATAACCGCTATCCCCGATAGCAGTTCACTAGATTCGAGTTTTGACAATGGATGTACCGATGATAGTGACTGTGACTGCCTTGGCTGTATAAGTGATACAAAAGATATATTGATTTATGGCCAAGTCGGTGGAACCGTTCCGCTCCTATATGGACTATCTAAGGATGATGTCACCATCTCCGGGGACTCGACAACCACCAGGGTGACTATCTCAGTGGATTATGATTGGCAACCGCTCTTTGGTGAAAGAATTTCTGGTTTTGGCTTTGGGCAAGGCATAGATTTAGGCTTTAATTTTAACGTCAGTTATACCATGAGGGCGTTATGAGAAGCCAGAAGGGAGTCTATGCGGTAGAGTTCGCTATCGTTGCAGGGATTTTTATGGTGCTACTGTTCGCCATCATTGAGATCGGCAGGTTAATGTTTACCTATAATGTACTGCATGAAGCCTCAAGACGGGCGGCAAGAATCGCAGTGGTATGCCGTGTAGACGATGTGGATATTGCCAACATGTCTTTGTTTGATGGTGCTAACCTTATACCTAACTTGACTAGTGCTAACCTGGTGATTAGCTATTTGACTAAAGAGGGAGCTGAGCCGTCAGAGCCATTGTATATAGAGATCGTCAGGGCAGAGATCTCCAACTACCAACATCACTTTTTAGTACCAGGCTTATATAGGATCATTAATTCACCCTCTTTTACGACAAACCTGCCCAGAGAAAGCCTAGGCGTATACCATGTGGAGGATGAAGATCCTGGCTCAGGGTATATTGATTGCAATTAAATCATCGTCTTTAGAAAATCCTTACTATAGTAAATATAAGGACTTTTTACCTGAGAAGGATGATTAAATGGATAAGCCACTGGAGCTGCTAGTGTCTAATGATGAAGAAAAGAAGACTAGCTCGCCTGCCAGTACAGCGTCGAATTTTATATTGCCTTATCCGGTACATGTGTTACTGATTAACTCTCAACGCGACAATGTTAGCGAGATAGAGATTAGTCTCGAGGCCTGTTTGAATCTCTCGTGGGAGTGCGTCCATTCTCTCAATCCATTTACAGCCAGATCATCTACAGCCAGACCCTTTAATCTTATTCTTCTCGTGTTACCAAATGATGAGCCGAGCGCCGTGCATGCATTGAAAGCCGCTGCAGCTTATGACGTTGATATTATTTTACTCGGTCATGATACTCCACAAAGTGTTCTTCGCTTAGCCTTCCAACAGGGGGTCAGTGATTTTATTCCACTCGATGAACCCGACATTGATCTGCTACAGGCTTTAGAAAAGATAGCACTGAAACTTTCTGAAAAAGCCGATTTGGCCCCCGTCGTGGCAGTGATGAATGGGAAAGGTGGCTCTGGAGCAAGCTTTATCGCAACGAGTATTGCAGTCGTCGCCTCAGCGAGAGAAGAGGGAGAAGTGGCTTTACTCGACACGGATCTACTACAAGGAACATTAGCCCATATGCTGGGTTTAGAACCTACCTATTTTATTACCGAAGCAATACAAGAGTTGGAGTCCTTGGATGAAGTTGCTCTTAAAGGGACGATGACCAACAAAGGACATTTGCATCTATTAGCGGCGAAACCGTTTGCAGTGTTGAATGCAACTGAGCATATCGAACTGCGTAATACCAACGAGCTTCTTTTGAAATGTCGGCAATACTATGATCAGGTCATCATCGATCTCTCTCGTGGTCCGGAGGTATGGAACGCAGATATTCTCACTAACGCCGATATTTTGCTGGTGATGCAGCAGAATGTGATGAGCATTAGAGAAACAAAGGCAATCGTTAGTCAATTAGTTAATTTTATGGGGATCGATAGTAAGCGAATACATCTGCTAGTTAATCGGTATCAAAAGACAAATTCAGGGATAAACCTAAAAGATATACAAGAGACAACTGGGGTAAAGTCACTATTTGTCGTGGCAAATGATTTTAAGCTTGCCAGTCAGTGTATCGATCTTGGAACGCCCATAACCGATGTGGCGAAAAAAGAACAGATGTTGACGGATCTGAATTTGGTCACTGAGCACTTTTTTCCGAAGTCGAGTAATGGCGATAAAAATTCAAAAGGATTTTGGAACCGACTATTAGGTAAATAATTATGACAGTCCTGAGTCAACAAGGGATGACAAGCTTTAAACCGCTATCAATAGAAGAGTTACAGATCAAAGAACAGGTCTACAATCAACTATTGAGTGTGATGGATCTTTCTTTGATAGAAACGATTTCAAAAGAGCAGGCCAGAGGACAAATTAATGAGATTTGTGAAAAGCTCATTAGTGAACTTCATCTGCCCATTAATCTCTCTTCCAGACAGCATTTAATTAAGCTCATCATAGATGAGGTCTTAGGTTTAGGCCCCCTGGAGACGCTACTTGCAGATCCGACCATTTCAGACATCTTAGTGAACTCCTTCGACAGGATATATGTGGAGCGCCGAGGGAAACTCGAACAGGTATCAATTAAATTTCACAGCAACGCTCACTTGCTCAATATCATAGATCGGATTGTATCGAGTGTCGGACGACGTATAGATGAATCATCTCCTATGGTTGATGCTCGTCTTGAAGATGGTTCCCGTGTGAATGCCATTATTCCCCCATTGGCACTGGATGGTCCCGCCTTATCCATCAGAAGGTTTTCGGTGGATAAACTCAATGCCGAACAGCTCATCAATATTGGTTCGTTAACGATGGAGATGAACGAGTTATTAAAAGCTGCTGTTAAAGGGAAACTGAATATTTTGGTTTCTGGAGGTACGGGTAGTGGTAAAACGACACTGCTGAATATGCTATCTGGGTATATTCCCAAAGATGAAAGAATTGTTACCATCGAAGATTCTGCTGAATTACAGCTGCAACAACCCCATACCGTTAGACTGGAAACACGCCCTGCTAATATTGAAGGACGAGGTGAAATCACCCAAAGAGATTTAGTGAAGAACTGTTTACGTATGAGGCCTGATCGGATTGTTATCGGTGAGGTTCGGGGCGGAGAAGCATTGGATATGTTAACCGCGATGAATACCGGTCACGAAGGTTCACTAACAACATTGCATGCCAATAGCCCGAGGGATGCATTAGGTCGACTGGAGTATATGGTATGTATGGCCGGTTTCGACATGCCAGTCAGTAACATAAGAACGCAAATTGCTTCTGCCATCAATCTGGTTGTTCAGCTGGAGCGTCTCGAAGATGGCACCCGCCGTGTGACCAGTATCCAAGAGATCAACGGCATGGAAGGAGAGGTAATTACCATGTCTGAGATATTTCGTTTTGTTCGTGAGGGGCGAGATCAGAATGGCGATATTATCGGCAAATTTAATTCTACCGGTGTGATCCCTGGATTTCACAATAAGCTAAAACAACATGGTATCGATCTGCCTTTTGAGTTGTTTAACTCGGGTGATCCATTCGCTGACTTTTAGAGGAACTGAGTAATGCCTTCAAATGAGATAATATTTCTGGGATTGATTTTCCTGGCTGTGATCTTGTTGTCACAAGCCCTATTTTTACCAGTATATAGCCCACAAAGAGCGAATACAGCCTTAGTGAGAAAGCGTCTGAAACAAATGTCTAAAAATTCAGATGATTCGGAATTCGAGACTTCATTGCTGAGAAAAAGTAAGTTGCAAAAATTGAGTCGATTCGGGAGAGCATTGGAAAAGATCGAATTCATCGAAAATTTAAGCTATCGCCTGGAACTTGCTGATTATAAGATGATGGGCCATCATTTTTTTCTACTTGGTTTAGTCACTTCCATCATAACTGGGCTATTAACCTGGCAATTTACGCGTGAACCCATCATCACGGCATTCGTAATGGCCGTGACACTTATGTTGTTTAATATCAAACTTTCTCGAGATACCAATAAGCGTATGGATCAAATAGAGGCCAGCTTTCCCGATGCCTTAGATGTCGTTCGCAGAGCACTGCAGGCCGGATACTCCTTCTCCGATGCGATTAAATTGGCTACTGAGGAGTTGGAGGGACCCATAGCGAAAGAGTTCAAATTGATGTTTGCTAATATCAATTATACCAAAGATGTTAAACGGGCACTGCTTGGCTTTATTGAGCGAGTACCAAGTATCTCAGCCATGGCCTTTGCCAGTGCCGTTATGGTGCAGAAAGAAACAGGTGGTAATTTGGCCGAGAATATTCAAAGCTTGTCGAGAGTGATAAGAGAGAGATTCACCTTCAGGCGTCGGGTAAAAACCTTGTCTGCGGAAGGGCGGTTATCAGCATGGATTTTGATTTTGCTGCCTTTTGTTCTGTTTGCTGTCATCTATCTTCAAACACCCTCATATGTTGGTGAATTAACGGGAACTGAAGATGGGAAAAAGTTATTGATGTGGGGGGCTATTGGTATGACTATCGGTGGCTGGTGGATTAGCAGAATAATCAGAATAGATATGTAATTATGGACTATTTAATTGGACTGTTTGGCTCTTTCTTCGATGACCCTGAACACATAACGTGGGCGATATTGGTTGTGGCTGCAATCGCCGGGATCATGTTCGCAATGTCACTCGCTTTCTTAATTAGTGGTATCTACTCGCCACTTCGTCAGAGGCTTAAGAGCCTTAAGAATAAGGATCCGGGATATACGGGAACTACTGATATTAACTCGACGATCGAGCATACTATAAGTCAGGTCGTGAAACGTTCTCCAATAAACTTATCCAATGATGAGACTCGTAGGTTGCTTATCCATGCGGGCTTGCATTCAGAAAATGCGATGGCAGTTTTCAGCTCGATAAGAATAATCTTACTTCTTATCGGTGCGGGCTCGTCGATTTTAGTCTTAAGTTTAAATACGGATTTATCACCAATGATGAGTGCGTATATAGTCGCTCTGTTTGTCGGAGGTGCTTTCCTGTTACCCTCTTTGGTGCTCCAGAAAGTGGCGGGTAGGCGCATGAGGATGCTAAGAACGGGTTTTCCTGATGCGTTGGATCTGTTGGTTGTTTGTTGCGAAGCAGGCTTAGGTTTAATGGCTGCATTGCAACGTGTCGCCCGGGAGCTTGCATTGAGTCACCCAGCCCTAGCCAGTGAGCTTGATCTGGTATGCAGTAAGGTGAGAGCCGGATTGACCGTGAAGGTGGCACTTCAGGAGTTTACCGATCGAACCGGATTGGTAGATATTAAAGGGCTTAATTCAGCCATTTCTCAAAGCATACGTCTTGGTACCGGTATTGCGGAAACATTACGTGTTTTTTCTGATGAGTATCGAAATAAGCGTCTCCAGGAAGCTGAAGAGCAAGCGGCGAAGTTAGCTGTAAAAATGATTTTTCCTATGATGCTGTGTATCTGGCCTTCATTTTTCATTGTTGCCATAGGGCCGGCGGTGCTCAAGGTGATGAAAGTGTGGGGTCAGGCATTTTAGGTAAAAGTTGTGTCGATGGAGATAATAATCTTAGGGAGCGCTAATGAAAGGTTTGGATCTATTTCTCAGTAATAAGAGATGTGCACTTACAGTGTTGATAGCACTATCACTCCAACTACTTGTGGCTTGTACTGCGACAAAAACAGAGGAGGAGTTGCTCAATTTAGAGATGACACCGCCGACTCGACAAGATCTTTATGATGGCAGTACTATGGGAGCTATTACTGCGACAAATCTGCCTAAAGATGAGGCTGATGCTTTAGTGCGTGCAAAAAAAGAGGAAGATAAGGGGAATTTAGATCAGGCATTATACCTCTATGTACAGGCGCTCGATTTTAAAGCCGATAACGCCCTGACTTTGTATAATATAGCGCGAATTCACAGCATTAAGGGTAATATTCAACTTGCCTATCTCACCTATAACGAATCCTTGACCATAGATCCTGAGTTGATGATGTCTCATGCCGGGCTTGGTTTGATCAATATGGATAAACGCCAACACGAACAGGCAAAAATTCACTTGGAAAAAGCGGTGAGGTTAGATCAAACAAGACTCACCGCTATCGGTATAGAGGCGCCAGATGAAGGTCTGTATTTTCTGGACCTTCAATCTCCGGTGCGAATTTATAATGCGCTGGCGATCCTTTATGATTTAGAAAATAGGCACGAAGAAGCCCGTCAATATTATTCACTGGCATTACACAAAGAACCCCACTCTGCATTGATTATCACTAACCTGGGATATTCACATTATCTCGGTGGAAATATTGCTCTTGCCGAAAAATACCTTAAACAGGCAATTAAGGAAGATCCAAGTTTTGAACGTGGCTGGACTAATTTAGGACTGGTTTATGTCAGGAAAGGTTTATACGCCAGAGCATTATCCACTTTCGAGCATACTATGGAGCCTGCAGATGCCTTGAATGATTTAGGGTATTTTTTGATGTTAGAGGGGGAGTACGAACAGTCTATCGAGCTGTTTCAACGCGCCATTGACAGCTCTCCCAGCTATTTTGAACAAGCTCAAAAGAATCTAAAAAGAGCCTCAATGGAGTTAGGGAGTAAAGAAAGACGTTAATGATGCCAGGCTGATCAATAGATATAAAAAACGCCCATAAGGGCGTTTTCTGTTTTAGTTAACTCGCTGCTTAGAAACTCGCAGATTTTGGTGCACGAGGGAAGGGGATCACATCACGGATGTTGGAAACACCGGTAACATATGAAACCAAACGCTCAAAACCAAGACCGAAACCTGAATGAGGCACAGTACCGTAACGTCGCATGTCACGATACCACCAGTAGTCTTCCTTACTGAGGTTCATCTCTTCAAGACGTGCATCAAGCACATCCAGACGCTCTTCACGCTGTGCTCCACCGATAATTTCACCAATGCCGGGCGCAAGAACATCCATGGCAGCTACGGTTTTACCATCGTCATTGAGGCGCATGTAGAATGCCTTAATGTCTTTTGGATAGTTCTTAACAACAACCGGAGCCTTGAAGTGTTCTTCTGCTAAGTATCTTTCATGCTCTGATTGGAGATCAATTCCCCACTCAACGGCGTAATCAAACTTTTTACCACAGTTCTTAAGGATCTCTACCGCGTCGGTATAGTCGACTTGAGCAAAATCACTGCTGACAAACGACTCAAGACGCTCAATCACTGTCTTGTCGACGCGTTGAGCGAAAAACTCAAGGTCGTCGCGACGTTCTTCAAGCACGGCTTTGAAACAGAACTTGAGCATCTGTTCGGCAAGATTGGCGACATCATCAAGATCCGCAAAAGCAACTTCAGGCTCAACCATCCAAAATTCAGCCAAGTGACGGCTAGTATTAGAGTTTTCAGCGCGGAAAGTGGGACCGAAAGTGTAGACTTTAGACAGTGCACAGGCATAAGTTTCAGCGTTTAATTGACCCGAAACGGTTAAGAAAGACTCTTTCCCGAAGAAATCTTCGCTATAGTCAACTTTACCTCTGTCTCTTATACACATCT
>SDWK01000669.1 GCA_004195335.1 Shewanella sp. | reverse complement strand
CATTCTCCGTCTGGTAAAAAGTTGATGACTAATCACAACTCAACAGAATTATCTTTTCGCTAACATATTAGGCGAGTCACATTCAGGCAAGACAATTCGTCAAGAGGACTTGTAATCCGCTAGTTGTCCTGCCTAAACAGCCACTTACACATCATTGACGCATGCCTTGACGCCAGACATAAAAAAAGAAGCCGCCCACCAGGACAGCTCCCCTCCTTTCATACCCATATGTAGCAACTAGCCATTCATCCTGGCCTTTGGCAGTAAGAGACCTTCACAAGCCCGTCATCACAAACGAAACATCAGCACACATTTCCTACAAGACACAACACCCCACGGCAAGAGCTTTCCTGCCCTAGAGTTGCCATGCGTTGTGCCCTGTTGCCTGCTATTGCAGATGATTGGGGTCTGACCTCTTAAAATAACTCCAGAAGGCACTGGCCCTCATTCAAGAAGAGCTCATTCGCATAGCAAACAACCACGACAAGTCCAGAGTCGAGTTCACTCATTAACTAATCGACTAACCTTTACATATAAACGCTTGGTGAGCTCCCTGCTGTTTTCGCCACAATGAAGTTCCCTGTGACAATTAGGGCATAAAGCAACCGCATTGCCGATTGTATCACTTCCACCATCTGAAAGCCTTCGAACATGGTGAACCTCAAGGTATGGCTGTCCATTGCTCCCCACGAACGGAGCATCCGATTCACAGCACTCACACATACCCTTTGCCGCATTTAAGACCCAAGCTTTAACCCCTGGGTCACGCTTAAACTGAGTGACCTCAGCCACTGAAGATCCTGGCAACTTATTACCCTCAGGTGGGGCGTTAACCTTTCTTTTTGCTGCCTCTCTTGCTTCAATCTCAAAGGCTACGACAGGTGGGCTTTTAACTGCTCCTAGTTCTGCAATGAATGATTCGATCTGTGCTCCGACTTTTGCCCCTACATTTTTAGCAGGCTTAAGTCCTGACAGCCAATTCCGGCCCATGAGAGACATTATGTAAGAGATGTTTTGCATTCGATATTCGAATGCCTTCTCTGTACGGGTAAATTCTCTAGAGAGCTTTTCGTAGTAACTTTTCTTGGTGAATGGCACACCATCGCGCTCTTTTCGCTGCATTTCTAAATATGCTTCGACAGATCCACGAAGCTCTTCTCGGCTCCAGTCATTACTCATGGATTCCTCAGCGATGTATGCCTTGTACGTCCTTGGAGAACTAAGCTTTTCCAGGTGCAGAAATACCCTCGACTCTACAGGTTGACCTGCCAAATGCTCAGTATAGTGATGCGGAAATCTTGACCTCAAGATCTCGGAGAAGCCTGAGCCCCAAAATAGGCGTGAACGGGGATTGGGCTGATTATCCATCTCAATCCTGGCAGCATACCCCCCTCCATCAAGCAGCAAGCTAATCGGAAAGCTTTCACCGGGAGCTAGTTCTCCATCTAGGAAAAAGTGCCGAATATCAAAAGGAACACCTGTACCGCCATGCAAAAAGGCCGACTTGTCCAGAACCTTGGTTGCCCTTGCTTCACTATCCAACGTCCACGAGTGTGACTTTAATTTTGAAGACAAATGAGATATCCCTTGGAAGGTTATGGCATACGGAGATGCCGACCATTAGATTCCTCACGATATCCATTACTAACCTTTTCCACAAGGGGAGTCTTACTCCACCAGAAGCCCCTTAGTTACGAGCACCTACACAAACTTGACGCACATTCTGACGCTACACACAAAAAAAAGGGGAGCCACCCCGCCAGGACAGCTCCCCTCTTAACTATTATGCAGCAACGGCTACTCTTTCTGCTTGGCCTTGGCTGCTCTAGCCTTAGCCAGGCCTTCACCAAGACCCAGATCGATGGCCATTTGCCTTCTGGACTCAACATATGCCCGGGCAGCAAGAGGTTTGTCCTTGGGAACGTTAAACTTCACCCTGTACTCTTTATCTGTCATGTCATGCGCAGTCTTCAGGTGGCGCTTCAGGGTGGTGAACGACTTACCACAGACCATGCAAAAGATCTTGTCCTTGCCGAAAGCCTTACGCAACGATACAGCAGGGGCATCCTCGTCAACGGCAGAAACTTCCACCGCAACAGCCTCACCGCCTTCCAAGGCCGCAAGAGCCCTATGAACATCCTGAATCGTACCCAGAAGAACTTCTTTGGTCATAGGTGTCTTAGAAGCATGTGCAGATACTATTTCTGCCGCCATTTCCATCAGTGTTGCCATAATAGATTCCCCTTAGTTGAAGATATGTTTTAGGCTAAAGAGCCTACCGAACCCCAATCTAATACCCTGTTTGTAACAAATGATATATTCAAAATTGAATTTACGTTGCGCCCGAATATAATCAATAGACTACCAACCAGAAACACAGTGCCAAACACTACCAAAATACTTTACTATTTTCTATATAATTCGAATTTACAAAATCATTTGATGTGCTTCAGTCCGACTAAAAAC
>SDWK01000657.1 GCA_004195335.1 Shewanella sp. | reverse complement strand
CAATAAGATCGGCTGCTGATGGGAAATGGTTATAGCTGGTGCCTTTAGAGATCTGGCTTGCCTTCATTACGTGTCAACGACATAGCTCGAATGTCTTATGCCCTTGCAGGCAACGTTGAGCGACCTCTATCAGCTAATGCCCACGCTGTTCCCAATTACTCATATCCACCCCATCACACTTATCAAAACAAAGTAATATCAAGTTCACAATCAAACGATAACAATTTCTATAACGAATGGATATTGAGTAATATAGGTAGCATCATTAACTATCTCAATATCAACGGCCGCGACCTATGCTTAAGATTGAATTATTAGAAGGTTTTATCGCTGTCGCCGAGAGCGGCAATTTATCCAAGGCTGCAGAGAAGATCTGTCGAACTCAATCAACTCTCAGCTTACAGATAAAAAAGCTTGAAGAGAGTGTGGGTCAACCCCTGCTACTGAGAGATAATAAAGGTGTTTCGTTAACAGAGTCGGGTGAAACCCTGCTCAACTATGCCTATAAGATGATGCAACTAAACTCTCAGGCACTCGATGAACTCAAAGAGTGTCAAAATAGAGAGGTGATTCGCTTCGGTGTGCCTACCGATTATATTAATCGTTACCTCGATAGTTGCCTACTTGAGTTTATTCGCGAATTCACCTGCATCGAATTAGTGATAGATACCGATGTGAGCGGCAATCTCTATAAACGTCTGCACCAAGGGGAGTTCGATGTTATCGTCGCGACTCACTGGCAAGCGCCAGCACCTGGACATGGTGAGCAGTTATTTGAACGCCGCTTTCTCTGGGCTGCAGCCAAGGACGGTAATGCTCACAAACGCGATACAATACCTATGGCACTCTACCCTGAAAACTGTCCTATTCGAGCCCAGGTCTTTGCCAACCACCAGATATCGATGCGTCCAATCAATGTTTTGCTTTCCACTCCTTCCCCCAATGCCCTGTGCATGGCAGTAGAGAATGATTTAGCAATAGCGCCTATCGCAGAGTTTCGTATCAACGACAAGATGGAAGTTCTCGATCCTATCGAGCATAACTTGCCCCCATTGCCTGTATTTAATGAGTCCCTGTACCTCAACCCTGACACTCAAACTAAAGCGACGAGACAGTTGATCACATTAATTAAGGCTCACACAGAAAAGTATCAATAATAATTAGTTCTTCAATTATCACCTACAAAAAAGGAGGCTTTAAGCCTCCTTTTACTCATCTTTAGTATCGCTACTTCAGCAATAATTCACTTTGCAGAAATACTATTTCTAATAAGTTAAAGCACATATTTAACCGAGAAAATAACCCGATTTAACTCGCCTTTATCACCATTTTGTTTCGTGTTTTCTGCATACATGTACTCAACACCGACGGTCAAAGGCTTAACCGGTGAATAGAGTAAGTTCACATAACCAGAGTACGACTCTTCATTCACTGCTCCACCCGTTAACGCAACATCATTATCGGCTTTAAAACCTGAAACGGTGAAACTTGAACGCAACTTGTCATTCCACCAATGACGGTATGAGGCAAAACCACCGTAAGAGCTAATGGTCTCAATATCACCATCACTGTTTAATACACCAGCATTAGCATAGTTGAGCGCCATATAGCGGCCCATACCTTCACCAACCGTCGCTGAAAGTTTGATATCGTCACTACCAACCGGAATGACACCAGTTAAGCTAACACCGTAACCCATTTCCTGAGTATCCAAGCCACCCTGCTCAATGTTCAGCTGTCTCGCTAAACCGGCCGCAGTGAACTTAGCACCACCTTCAGTTTTAAAATTATAACGGGCAACGAAATCCGGAACCATGCCACTGCCGCTAGTAATACGAGCACCGCCACTATATGGAGTCACAGTAGTCTCAGGATTCTCTAATGCAAACTGGAAGCCACCATTGGTATAACGAACCAGAGACTGACGAACAAACGGCGTACCTTCAGCCGCGCCGACAAAGTCTAAGTTCTCAGGAAGCGCGCCAGGATTTTGGAACGTACTCCAGGTCTGACCCACGGTCCAGTTATCGAAACTAACGATTGCATGACGAATACGAGGAGAATAACTATTTGAAACACGCTCATTACCGTCTGCATGGGTCATGAAATCAAGTTCGATAAATCCACTTAACTTATGACCATCAAGATTTGTACTGGTTTTGAAGTTAAAACGTGATTCGCGAGCTTGAAAGTCGACAACTTGCTCGCCATTACCCTCAGCGCCATAAATAGCACCTGGTACATAAAACTGTCTGGAAATGGCCCCTGAACCCGGTGCACCATTGCTGTAATCACTGAACATGACGTCCGTTTTTACATATCCACCAAATTTGAACTCTGTATCTCCAGCCTGTGCACTCGCACATGGAGCACTTAAGGCAACAACTACAGCTGTCTCTTATACACATCT
>SDWK01000406.1 GCA_004195335.1 Shewanella sp. | reverse complement strand
CAACTGGGATATGTTGAATACCAATCCAACCGATTCGGACTTCTATGCCGAACCAGCAGCCACCATCTTCCGGGCCTGGTTGGCGTTGATGTATACGAAGGTGCTGGCGGATGATCTGCCTCCAGGCTTCGTATCCACGAGAATCTATCCGGGGAGAACTTCGGGTGGGAGTGTACGGCCTGGCACTGGCTCCAAGTGGCTGTACAACGCCTTTCTGGGGGACGCGGCTGGGGTGCCACAGACCTTTGACTTCTTCAACGGTGCAGACGATGCGGGCAAGAACGAAATTATTATGGAGGCCCTCCAGGAGGCTGTGGCCACGTTGACAACCAATTTCGGTCCGGACCAGACAACCTGGTTAACGCCCGTCACTGTACACTTTTTCAGGGACACTAACTTCTTTGGTGTGCCAACGACAGGACCCGACGGTGAGCTTGAGCTTCCGACTTATATGAATAGAGGTACTGAAAATCATCAAGTCACGATGGATTCAAACGAAGTGTCGATGTGCACCGTTGCTCCTCCCGGGCAGAGTGGATTTATCGCACCTGACGGTAAAAAATCGATCCACTACGATGACCAAATGCAGCTGTATAAGGACTTCGAGTGCAAAACCGAACACCTCACGGAGGCAGGCGTCGATGCAAATCTGGAGTCGTCTATGACGCTGATCCTTGATCGCTGAGCGTCTGACGAATAAAAAACCAGAATAGAACAGGTACCGAGATGACGGAGGGGCACCGAGGGGATTTTTATACCTGGGTGTTCCTTTTTTTGGTTCTGACAAGCTAAGTCTACCTGATTACCCATAATCCTCAGCCAGCCTTAGAAGCCGTATTGGCATAGGCGGCGTTCTGACTGCTATGAAGCAAAATCGGGGCAACATTCTATCCAACTCGAAACGTCTGTTGAAGCGAAAGCAGAACTCCGCTAAATACCGGGGAAGATGCTTGTGGTTGATTGCATGATAGGCTCCACGGATTGCATTTTTAACATTGGGTATAGGAAGAATAAAAGCCCTTTTCTAGTAAATCTTAACCTATCACGCAGATCTTAGAGTCCTTTTTTGACATCTGTCTATGCCCAAAATCCAGTAGTTTCCGCGATGCGGCCATGCGCTGCTGCCACCAAGCCCGTGCCTGAGGATGCGCGCGTGGTCATTGAGACTTTCCGGAGTTTCAGACACGTATTTAATCATCTGCGCCCGATCCGCAATCTTACCAATCGCCAAATCAGTGGTTAGCAGTAGATCATCTACAGCTGCTCCGAAGAAGCAAGCCGCGATCAAAAGTACCTTATTCATACCTGCCCTCCATTACAGAAGGCTTAGCGTCCCCGCCGGCAAACACCATGCGGGTCGGATACCCTCCAACGAGGGCCCCCGGGCTAGATTTATATTGCCGTCCAGCCAAACAGGCCAAGTTCGCTAAAGGTTTCACATCAAGACCAGTTCTCATGGTGTATCTCCAAATTCACGTTTTTATGCAGGGGGGTTGTCGTCTGCACCATAAGGCTGCATAAGACCAACTATAAATTCAAAAGTTTAAGCCAAATATTGCACCCGAAGTCTGCATAAAATTGAAGCATAAATTTGCAAAACACGGTTACCAAACGACTGTCACATGGAGCAACTAGACTTACACTGACAATATGGCCATTTAGTTGCTAACAGGCCTGGTCACGCCCACTAACAAGCAGTTCTGATTGAGATGCCAGTCCGCAGCAGCAACTTAACGCCGGTTTCTCTATAGGGGTCATTGCCTCAGGAAACCAACATCAGCAGAAAGTTAGCCAACTTCCGCTATGCGAACAAAGCGGACTGTTAGGGTTTTCTAATGTACTCTATTGTGCCAAGCCATTTTAGCCGGAATCAGAACACAGAGCGGGCATCGCGGTAACTTCCGATATTGTCCGCTGTATCTACTTATTAACCTGGCGGTCAAATAGGTTCCCTACCTATTTTGTCCATCGCCCCTGAAATCTGGCGCAGTTGCGCGGAACTACTTGATTTTATGGGGCTCGCATTTGTCTTCGACAAATCTTGACGCATCCTTGCGTCTCTTATTAGCCCGCCAGGTTAATAGCAGCCATCAGACCACAGGGATGTTAAGACCATAGCCTGCTCTCCTTGGGTCTCATCGCATGAACAAAATTCAATCTGATAATGGGTGTGGTAGCCATCGTTATCCGAGTGTGGAGTCTTATTGATAGGTCATCCGACTTCAGCTCCTGCGCCCATTGCGGAAATCTCAAAAGAAGCTCTATCTTCGTGATACATTCAGGTATCTTCCTAAAGTGGACGTCGTTGGGACCATTTGCGCTTCCGGCGCACTACACCCTTTCCATTTTTCTAATGGTTTGATATCGGAACTATTCCTTCATCCGGCAGGTTAAAATATTTACTTTCGCCATCCCTATGCTGTAAAACTTTTTTACTGGATAGGGAGAGCAGTGGGTCTATTTTTTGT
>SDWK01000404.1 GCA_004195335.1 Shewanella sp. | reverse complement strand
GATGAAGAAGCTGAGAAAATCACTACTGTTCAAGCAGCGGTTGACTACGTTTCAAAGAATCAGTAATCCTGAATTCTAGAAAACAGGCAGCATTTATGCTGCCTGTTTTTGTTTCTGGCTACTGGAGTTTTTCGTCCAACTATTTCATGCTTTGAACTCCATTACTTTCGAGTTGTTGAACTCTGTATCTTGAAGTAGTGTGGATATATTTTATTCCTCTGGTTAGAAACTCTCTATCTCAGCGTTAAAACGCTGTAGTCGATTAACTCAATGTATATAGGTGAACGTGTGTCTAAACGTCGTGTAGTCGTAACAGGACTTGGTCTGGTCACTCCTGTAGGGAATACAGTTGATTCTTCCTGGAAAGCCCTTGTTTCCGGTAAAAGCGGTATTGCGCCGATAACTAAATTTGATGCTAGCGAGTTTTCGACTCGTTTTAGCGGCTCGGTCAAAAATTTTGATGCCGAGCAATATATGTCTAGAAAAGACGCTCGCAAGATGGACCTGTTTATTCAATATGGTATGGCCGCGGGTATACAGGCTGTAACCGATTCCGGTCTCGATATGGATAAGGTTGATCCTGCCCGTGTGGGTACGGCTATCGGTGCTGGAATGGGTGGTATGCCGCTTATCGAGCAAGCCCACTCGGCGCTGTTAAAAGGCGGTCCTCGCAAAATATCACCCTTCTTCATCCCAAGTACCATCATCAATATGATCTCTGGTCATCTTTCGATTAAATATGGTATGACAGGCCCCAACTTTGCTGTGACCACTGCCTGCACTACTGGTGTTCACAACATAGGTTTTGCCGCTCGGACCATTGCATATGGCGATGCCGATGTGATGGTTGCCGGTGGTGCAGAAGATGTGACTTGTCCGTTAGCTGTTGGTGGTTTTGGTTCGGCTAAGGCGTTATCCACCCGCAACGATGATCCGCAAGCGGCGAGCCGCCCTTGGGACAAAGACCGTGACGGCTTCGTTATTGGTGACGGTGCAGGTGTTCTGGTGATGGAAGAGTATGAGCATGCTAAAGCGCGGGGAGCGACCATTTATGGTGAGCTTGTTGGTTTTGGTATGAGTGGTGATGCATTCCACATGACATCGCCTCCAGCCGATGGTGCGGGCGCTGCAGCGGCGATGGTTAATGCTATCAGAGATGCAAAAATTGCAAATGAAAGTATTGGTTATATTAACGCGCATGGTACATCTACCCCAGCGGGTGATAAAGCCGAAGCGGCGGCAGTTAAATCAGTATTTGGCGATCATGCCTACGATTTGCTTGTTAGCTCGACGAAATCAATGACTGGCCACTTACTGGGCGCAGCGGGTTCGGTGGAAGCGATTATTACGTTGCTTGCACTCAGAGATCAGGTTATTCCTCCAACATTGAATTTGGATAACCCTGATGTAGGTTGTGATTTAGATTTCGTGCCTCACACCGCAAGGGACCACAAGTTCGATTATGGCCTGTGTAATTCATTTGGCTTTGGTGGCACAAACGGCTCTTTGTTGTTTAAGAAAGTTTAATTGTTGAGTCACTCCTTCTAAAAGCGCCGTGAGGCGCTTTTTAATGCTCTGTATAATATGTTGCTCCTTAACGCCCCATTTTCCTCACAAAACCAGTTGCTGTTTTAACCTATAGCCACCCATTCGCAACCTTTAAGTGATGCCATTTACCAATCGAATTATTAGTTTTAACATGCTGATTAAAATAGGTTAACCCGGATTGATAGCCAGATTAACCTTAGTTCATCTCTATTGGATCTTGGTTACGATAGGCAGATAATTGCGATCTGTAATTTCGGGTTTAAGGAACCTCACGTGTTAAATCTTACTGTACTTCCCCTAATGCCGCTCGTCGGCGCGTTAACGGCAAATTTGAATGAGCTTATAAGAGGTGAATCTGTCAAAGTGCACCCGAAGTTGACTATTGGAGTGAAGACCTTCAGTGTCGCCGCAGCAGGTTTTGCAATCGTATGGTTTGCTCTGTTGGTGACGGCTATTTATGCCGGAGGAGAAGCCGATAACATCGCAGGTATCGAGGTGTTGATACTTTTCTTAGCCGGCTTTTTTATTCATTCGGGGAGCCAAGCCTCGCGCTTACTGAGTGAACGTACTCAACTATGGGTTTACCGACTCTCAATTCCTTTTATTCTCGTTTCAAGTTTAGTTGTTCTTAAATTTGGCTAACGGCTTAAAACATAGTTAAAACAGTCATCAATCTCTTATTATACTTGTACGTCATTTACTTGTTATGGCGTACACTTACTGCATCCTCCAATTGTTTCGAGATTAAAATGGCCGGTAAAGAGCGAGCGATAACCTTAAGGTTTTTGGCAGAACCTGCTGATGTGAACTTCGGTGGTAAGGTGCACGGTGGCGCCGTCATGAAGTGGATCGACTTAGCGGCTTACGCATGTTCGGCGGTAATGCGTTCAACTCTTCCTGGGTCAACTTGCGACATTCACC
>SDWK01000491.1 GCA_004195335.1 Shewanella sp. | reverse complement strand
GGCTGGTAAAAGGACTGAGGTCGTAACCCGTCAATGCCGATAAATTTTGGGCATAGGAGGCCGAATAGCGCATTTGCCATTTGGTATCATTGGCGTTCGGTCTGGTAGTGCTCTGCTTTAATCCTGCACAGATGTCCGCTAACACGGCGCCAGCTTCGACCGAGGCGAGCTGATCTTGATCGCCCAACAGAATGAGTCTTGCATGTTCGGGGAGCGCCGCGAGTAGCTTGTGCATCATGGGCAGGTCGACCATCGAGGCTTCATCGACGACTAACAGATCCAGCCTGAGAGGATTATCTTTATGGTGCCTAAATTTTGATGAATTTGGAATAACGCCAAGCAAACGGTGTAGCGTGGAAGCTTCCTCCGGGACTCGGCTAAGACTGGTTAAATCTATCTTGTCGGCGAAGGGAGCCAGTTCCTGTTTCAAGCGCAGCTTCGAGGCCTTGATTGACTCACTCAACCGCGCTGCAGCCTTACCCGTCGGCGCGACTAATCGTATGGTCATGGCCGACTCTTGAGTCAGTAAAAACAGTAACTTAGTCACTGTGGTGGTTTTACCCGTGCCCGGGCCGCCGGTGATAACCGCCAGCTTTTTACTAAAGGCGGTGGCCGTGGCGATTTTTTGCCAGTCAAATGTGGGCGCCAAATCATTGATTGGCGCAGGAAAAAGAATGTCTAAGCTGGCTTTTGTTGCATCGGTGACGTTGGATCCCTGACTCGTTGACAGTTGAATAAGATAGTCGCTGACCTGAGTCTCAAATTGGTAATAACGCTGCAGATAGAGATCGCCACAATCTAACACTATTGGCGTCGAGATTGGTGTTGAGGTCGCTGGTGAGGTTGATGTCGAAGGAGCCGTTAACGGCTCGACTTCTAGGGTATTACTGACGGTGGTGATACAAGGGAATTGCGCTAATATGGCCGTGAGCTCATCATGACTACAGTTTATCCGGCAATGTGACACCTGCTCAACCATAGGGTTATCCAGCACTATCTGGTGAATGGGCAGGCAGGTATGTTGCTGAGATAACTGTTTACTGAGCAGGGCGCATCTAACTCTGTCAGCTGAGTCTGGTGTAACCGTGCCAGCTCGAGTGCAAAGTGCCTGTCGAGTGGGGTAATTAACCGCTCTGTTTCCCAAATTTTCAGTAGGGCTTTAATGGGCTGTGTTGACTGGATCATAGCTTAAGCTCCCTCTGATCGGTTTGTGCTGCTTGGGCAGATTGAGCATTTGATTCAGTTCGTTTTTGGTCGAACAGCTCATCGAGAGACTCGATAAGGGCCTTAGGCGGCTTATCATAGAAGACCCCAGATTGTGGCGCATCGACGGACATGCCACGCAAGAAGAGGTAATAACTGCCGCCAATATGTTGATCGTAATCGTAATTTGGCATTCTCAGTCGCAAATATCGATGTAAAGCCAAGGTGTAGATGATGTATTGCAGATCGTATCTATGGCTGCGGATCGCGCCGCGCATGGCATCAAATCCATAATGGCTGAAATCATCTCCCAGGTGGTTAGACTTATAATCGGCGATATAGAACTGCCCCTGGTGCTCGAAGGTTAAATCGATAAAACCTTTGAGCATCCCTTTTAGAGATTCAAAATTGAGGCCTGCACTGTAACCGTAGTGTTCGAGCAACTCATTGAGTCTTGATGCAATAAGTTGATTAATCGGCAGATAAAACTCCATCTCCACCAATTTTTGTGAGTTGCTTAATTGAGCCAGTTTAAGTGAGCCATCATCGATGAGTGGTGATGCGAGTAGATCCAGATACCAGGTTAATAGCACCTCATACCATGACTCGTCGATACCGTATTTTTCCATGGCGAGTGGCAGCTGAAGCGGTAGATCGTTTTCAGCTTGAGTGAAGTCTATCAACTCCAGCACTAGGTGCATAAAGCTACCAGCATTGGCACCACGTTCGAAGTTGAATCGAGAGGGGGTTGGGTCGACTTCATCTTGAATGATTTCAAGCTCGGGAAAGGATTCGTCATCGGCCCCCGGCAACACCCGCTCATGGGGTAAGTCTTTTACCAGACCAGAATAACTACCGACACGCCATGGGGTGTAGAGTTTACGTTTGAGCGCCTTCGGAGTTAACATCTCTTGTATATCAGAGACTTTCTCCAGGGCTTGAGTCGAGGCATCCTCAACCATCTCGGTGATACTGATAGCATCACTGGTTTGCCCTCGTAGTAAGGTTTGTGCCTGGGATTGAATACGTGAAAACTCACAGGCTTTATCTTCGATACCCAGCAGATAACCTATGCCGGTTTCGTGGAGCTGACTGGTGATCCCCGCCTTTTTTGTAAATCGGCTATGGTTGGCGATATAGAGGTAACACTGATACACGGGGCGTGTCATGGCTACATATAACAGGCGCAAATCTTCGGCGAGGTTTTCCCGCTTATGGCGCTCCCAACCTTCATCGGTTTGCTCTATATCCCACACCAGCTTGTTATTTTCATGATAAAGCATAGGGGCTGGTTTACGGCGATTATCTCTGGCTAAGCTGACAAAGGGGATAAAACAGACTGGATACTCAAGCCCCTTACTCTTATGTATGGTGACAATTTGCACCAGATTTTGCTCACTTTCGAGTCTGAGCTGAGCCTCTTCATTGGCATGGTTCTCGATAAGGGCTTGCTCGTACCAGTTAACCAGCGCACTGATCCCATCGAGCTCGGTGGCCTTTTGCTGCAGTAGCTCGGCCAAATGTCTGAAATCGGTCAGACGGCGCTCGCCATCTTCACCTTGAAGCAGGCGTTCGATAAGCTTGGTTTCATTGGCCAGATTCAATAGGGCAGGCATGATCCCGCGTCTTAGCCAGTTTTGATGCAAGTTATCAAATTGCTCCAGCAGGGTTTGTCTTATCATCTCATCTTGGTTAAACCCGTGAATAGCCAGGGCATTATAACCGAGCAGTGAGGTCGCTAAGGCCGAACGTAAGGCGCGCTCATCTTTGGGCGTGGCAAGCGCGTGAAGCACTAAGGCCATCTCGCGGGCTTCAAGGGTATTAAATACGCTATCTCGGCTTAGGAACACCGCCCCTATTTGGCGATTCGACAGCGATTGCTTAATCACGGCGGCTTCGTTTCTGTCTCGCACCAGTACGGCAATATCTTTGGCTTTTAGGGGCGCGCCGCTAATGGTGCACTGGCCCGCTTGTGATTCAGTCAGCAATCGACATATCTCGGCGGCAGCATCTTCGGCCAGTCGCTTCCTAGCGGTGGTTTTATTCAGCCCCTTTTCGGGATCTTCGCTCAGTAGCTTGATCTTGAGTGCTGATGGCTCATTAGCGTGCTCAACAAACACCTTTTTATCGGCAAACGGTGACGGCTGTACCGATTCAAATGGGATAGCCTCGCTGATAAACGGATCGTCTCGATTCTCAAACAGGGTGTTGACGCCCACTATCATGTTACGGCTGGAGCGATAGTTAGTATCCAGACTATAGTGCTCGGATGTTTGCTCACGCGCCTGAATATAGGTGTGGATATCGGCGCCCCTGAAGGCATAAATCGCCTGTTTAGGATCGCCAATCATCAAGAGGCTCAAGTCATTTGATGGCAACGTTTCACCCAGTGCTTGGCCGCGCTGCTCAGTTGACTCATCCAGCGGTGCAGATCCGGGCTGCATCTGATATATCCGATTGAAAATGGCAAATTGCAGTGGATCGGTATCCTGAAACTCATCAATCAAGGCCACGGGAAAGCGCTTGGCGATGGTGTTGGCCAAACCAGACTCACTATTTCCATCGGGGTGCAGCGCATTTTCCAGCGTGATGAGTAAGTCGTCAGGCGTCAGTAAGTTGCGTTCAGATTTTTGCTGGGCAAACCGGGTCGATATCCCATTTTTGGCACAATAGAGGAAGCTGGGAATAAAATCATTGATCAGTGCACATAGGCGTTCGATATGGTCAAGTACCGGGGCTTGCTCTGGGGTGGGCACTTCACCGCCCTTGTTAAGCTTTAGCTCGCTTAGAGACAGGCACTCCATCACTTTCATCGGTGGCAGACTAGGGCTGAATTTGCACCAGTTGTCCATGGCATCGAGCATGGCGGCAAGTTTTGGGTAACCATCAGGCTTTTTGCCGAATCTAACCCCGCTGAGTGGCAACGCGTGCAATAAGGTCTCTATCTCATCGCGTTCACGTGACCAGATAAGCTTAAGACGACTTAAACTTTGCGTCAGCGCTTGCTGCAGTTTTGTAAACTCTTTTGGTACTGGCTGAGCGCTGGCTTGGCTTGCTCCCAACAGCGGCCTGAGTTGCTTGGACAGCGCATCGGGATCGCTAAACTTCTTCTGGATGATCTCGGCTAAATAGAGGGGCAGCGGATAGCACTGCTCTCGCCAGAAATCGCGCACCGCATGGTGCAAAAACTCGCTGTCATCCAAGGTGAACTCTGACTCGAACAGCAAAGAGGATTCAAATGCCATGTCGGCCAAGATACGCTGACAAAACCCATGAATGGTAAAAATGGAGGCTTCGTCTAGTGACTTAAGGGCCAAGTCCAGACGCTTAAGTGCCAGGTGGCGTTCACTCTCGGGTGTGAGTCGATAGAGAGATTCAATCAAGTCATCGTCAGTTTCAAGGCCGATGAAACGGCGGTAGGCCAGCTGAATTTTACGCCGAATTCGATCCCTGAGTTCTCCGGTGGCAGCATTGGTAAAGGTCACTACCAAAATTTGCTCGCAGCCGAGCGGTTTCTCTATCTCATGACCCAGCAAGAGACGCACATATAAACCGGCGATGGTGAAGGTTTTCCCCGTGCCGGCGCTGGCCTCAATTAAGCGACTGCCGCCAAAAGGCAGGGTGAGGGTATCGAGTGGCTGTGAGTGGGTTTTAGTCTCGTCTGAGGCATCCTTAGCATTAAGCTCTGGGGTGTTTTCTGTATGAGTCGATGACATATTAACAGCCTCCTTCGACGAAACTTGCAAGCTCGCCGAGCTTATCTTTGTGATAGAGACTGAGCATAGGGCTTAGCAGTGACATGGCAATCTGTCCGAATTCATCTTCTTTAAAATCGTCCGGGAAACTAAACAGGCGCTGGTAGTGAGGCTCGAAACCTTCACCGAGCTGACTCTGTTCATCTTTCCATTGGCTTTGGGCTTCGAGGAGTTTATCACCGTGCTCCCCCTCGGCTTCGACATAGGCGAGGGCGGTTCTGGGCATAAACATTAGCGGATGAACTTGGCCCGATTGGAAATAACTTAGCCAAAGACTCAGTTGTGCTTGCGCCTGTTCGGCCGAGACGCCATGGAACGCATGAAAGTGGCCGATATCCAGCAGGTAACTGATATGTTGCTTGCCGCTTGCGCTACTCGCTTCGGTATCCATATCCAGATCACTTCCCCTCATGGCACAGATACACAGGTGTCTTAGGTAGACTCTAATCAGATCCCGGCCATTGGCGGTGCCGGGTCGATAGTTGACTAGCCCCTTAGCGCAGAGATCGTCGATACGGCCCACTAATGTGATGGGCTTAGTGATGGCCGCACCGACTGTATTACCCGTGTCATCACCTTGAGTAAAGGGGAGGTTAATATCCAGTGAGTGCTGGTTTTCGCCCTGAAGATAGAGGGCTCGGCCAATCAGGGGCTTAATGTCATGCAGATACTGGTTAAGCAGGAGATCATCGAAAGGCTGCAGGGGCAGTTCGCCACTGGCTTTTAATCGTTGCAACAGCGCTTCGCCTGGGAGCTCTAAATCTTGAGATATGGCGTTATCGAGTAAGTTTGCCTGCAGTTTATAACGCTCGAGTGCGTTCAGACTAAAGGGCTCATCGTTATCATCGGCTTGAATATTCAGACCTAGATCAACCTTAAGGCTACGATTGAAAAAGTACTGCGCCGGGTTTCTGAAGAACCGGATAAGCGCCGATACTTCAAGCTCGTTCTCCTCTAGGGACGCCGTGAGCTCGCTGTCTTGCTCAATTTTTTGGCTCGATTCGATAAAGCGTGGGTTTTCATCACTATTCTCACTCGATTTTGTCGGACACCACTGGCCGGAGTAACTTTGCTTAAGTTGGGGGTCCTCAGCATTCTCAGGCTGATAAAGACGCTCATCGAAAGGTTGCAGCGGCTGCTCGATTAACAACTGCTTATGGATCGCTTTTTCTATCGCGGGAATGTCTGGCTCGTGGTTTTGGCCGTTCTTTATTTGATCGCTCTCTAATTGATTGTGATCTATTTCTTCCGGTAGATAACATAGCTGGCAATATTCGACCAACTCGGAGACCAGCATGGAGGGGATACGCTCCGAGTTATCGCGTTCACTGTGGCCGATATAGCTGATATACAGCTGTTCTCTGGCCGAGAGTATCGCCTCTAGAAACAGGTATCTGTCATCCAATCGTCGTGAACGGTCACCTTTTCGTGGTCCGAATTGTGCCACCAGATCGAATCCGACCGGATGCTGCACCCTTGGGTAGAGCCCATCGTTCATGCCAACTAAGCACACCACCTTAAACGGGATGGAGCGCATCGGCATCAAGGTGCAGAAATTGACGCTACCGGCCAAGTAACGTTGACCGACGCGGGATTCACTCAAGGTGCTGTTGAACCAGTTTTGCAGCACCTGAGTATTGAGTGGCGTGACTTGGCCGGCCTCGACAAGCTCAGTTTTAAGCTTGCTGATGGCCTCGCGTATCGCTTGTAGCTGTTGCTGCTCCTCATCATCGACCTCATAAAAGTCTTCGAGAAGCTGAGCTAATTGCCCCATGCGCGCCTCAATCGAGCAGGTTTGAGCGAGCGCTTGCTGATACTCATCTAAGGTTTCGATAAAGTTGAGTAGTTTACCCAAGGCTTGGGCCGATTGGCCTTCGATGCCCTCGACCAGCAAGGTGTCATGATAAAGCGCTGCATCATCACTGAAGGCGTAGCCTAAGATGAGGCGCTTGATGCCAAAGGCCCAGGAGTTTTTATCGAATGCGGGCATCGATTGCGCTGCACGGCTGGTTTCATCCCGGCCCCAACGCACCCCAGCTTGCTCGAGCCAGTGACGGATCATAGACAGGTCATCATCATCGAGATCGAATCGCCTCAGTACGGCAGGCACCTCTAAAATGCCTAAAATATCGGTTAGCGCGAAGCGACTCTGATTGATGGCTAAGATATGCAGGAAGCTGTTGATCAAGGGCGATTCCTGCGCCGCACCGCGATCGGCGATGGCGTAAGAAATGTAATGAGCGCCCTGTTTCGCCGAGAACACCGCATCGATATAAGGCGCGTAGGCCGCTACGTCCGGCAGCATGATGACAATATCTTTGGCGAGCAACGGATCGCTTGGGTCTGCAGGCGCCCGTGAGAGCATCTCGAGCAGATGGTCGTGCAGGGTCTCGATTTCTCGCAGTGGACTGTGACAACTGCGAAGCGTCAGCGAGTCGTCGCCTTTAGTCAGTACGCGGCGGTCGTCAAGCGTCAGATACAAAGAGGCGTCGGGGCCCAAGCTTCTGTTACGGGTGCTGAGTTCGAGAATATCGTGTTGAACCCCCCTAAGCAGGGTCTGCGGTTCATTTTCCAGTGGGTCTTGATAGCACTCGAAATTAAAGTTGGTGTGCTCCTCCGGTAGCTCTAATATCAAGTCCAAAAGTTCGCGGCCCATCTTACCGTTATTGGCGAGCAGGGGGTTTCCCACCTCGAGCTTATCTTCCCAGAGTGCTTCGAGCTTATTCTTATTGGCGTATTCCAGCGCCATGCGAGCGCGTAAACGAGGGTCGACAATATCGCCCCAATAGTGCTGACAAGGGCTTAGATTTAGCATGATCACATCGATACGTTTCGCTAAATGGTAAAGCACATCTAAGGTTTGCGGTGCCATGGATGAGATGCCAAACACGAATAAACGCCTTGGCAGACCCTCAAGGCAAGTGTTGGGATCGTCCAGCGCATCAAACAGAGATTGATGTAGGTTAGCCCTGTGATAACGGCTCTTGTTAAGACGTTGGTTATTAAATTCGATTAGCGCGCGCCACAAAATAGGTTGCCAGGCCTGTGAGGGAGAAAGTTTGTCATTCTTAGGTGGCAAGGTGGGCTCATTGGCTTCCCATGCCGCTATCCAGTCAGGCCGGTATACCAAGTATTGATCGAAAATATCGGCTATTTGCCCGCAAAGCTGAAACAGTTTTAATGGATTATCCTGTACAGCATCGGTCGCTTTTTCTGGGCTGATACCTGCATTGAGATAGTTGTTAAGCGGCGCAAATTCTTCTATATGGAGCAGCTCTGGTAGCAACTCCATCAATTTCCATGTCATTGACGGCTTAGTAAAGGCATTTTCTTTAGGCACATCGGGCAACAATATGTGGCATAGCTGCCAGATAAAACTCGAGGGCAGAGGAAACTCTAATGCCGCCGCTATCTTGTTTTGCCGCGCTATCTCCAGTCTGAGCCAGGTGGACATGCCGGGACTTTGCACTAGTACCTGCTCAGGCATCAGTATTGGCATATCGGGGATCGGCGTCTGTAGCTCGGTCGCGAGTTGGGCCGAGAGTGCTTCCATTCGATTAGACTGTACAAGATAGAGCATGAATATTCCCAGGTAAAAAACGATAGACGTGTAGGCGATATCTGCAAACAGATAATATTCTATGTGTTTGGCTTGGTAAGTCCACAGAAAGTAGAGGTAATTGAGGTTAACCGTGCATGTTAAGAACTAAAGCTGGGAGAAAGGGCGGCTTATCTTGTTGTCTATTCGAAAGTACCAAATGAAATAAACCAGATTATTTATGTTTATAATATGTAAAATTTGATGTGGAACATCAAATTAGGTTAATGATAATGGATTGGGTTGGTTTTTAATCAGATTCAATTAATATATACCTAAGCTACTTCAAAATGCTCGTTTGGGTATACAAGTTGGACGTCAGCATTTTTACGGGATAACAGGTTTCAGGACTATTATGGATATTCAACTGCGTCGCTCTTATCAGGCATTAACTCTTGCCACTTTGGCCTTTGCTGCATGTTTCTCTGTCTGGACCTTGTACTCGATTATCGGTATAGAGCTCAAAGAACGTTTAGATCTAAGCGCCACCGAGTTCGGTTTTTTGTTGGCTGCGCCGATTTTTACGGGCGCTATCTTTCGTGTTCCCATAGGCTTTGTGGCTGAAAAAGTATCATGCCGTAACCTTTTCTTCTGGCAGATGTTACTCGCCGTTCCGCCGCTGTTTTACCTGCCTCAAATCGAGACCTATTCCGGCTATATCATTATCGGTTTTGTGTTGGGGCTAACTGGGGTCTCATTTACCATCGGGATCCGCTATGTTACCGACTGGTTCGAAACTAAGCGTCAGGGTTTTGCCCTCGGGGTGTTTGGTGCGGGTAATGCGGGGGCGGCCATCACCTTAGTGCTGGTGCCTTTTATTGTGGACACCTTTGGTTGGCAACAGATAGGTTACGCCTACGGTGTCGGGATGATCTTCATGGCCGTGTTGTTTCGCTTAATGGCGCCGGAAGTGAATGAATATTACCAAAAACAGCGTGACAGTCATGATCTGGCGTTTCATATGGCGCCGCTTAAAGATCTGCAAGTGTGGCGTTTTGGACTCTACTATTACTTCGTATTTGGCAGTTTCTTAGCGTTAATTCTCTGGTTGCCCCATTACTATGTCTCCGCTTACGACCTGTCTCTGACTCAAGCGATGGCGTTAACCTTACTCTTTGTGACCAGCTCGAGCATGGTCAGAGCCGTGGGCGGTTGGTTCGCCGATACCTATGGGGCGAGGGCGGTGAATTGGAGTGCCTTTTGGATCTGTATGGTGTGTCTGTTCTTCTTGAGTTATCCACCGACGACCATGATCATCCACGGAGTCACCAAAGACGTTGAAGTCTCTTTTGAGGTGAATGTCTGGCTATTTACCTTGCTCATTTTTATCATCGGAATAGCCCAGGGATTTGGACGCGCCAGTGTGTATAAAACTATCTATGATTACTACCCACACCACATGGGGAGTGTCGGCGG
>SDWK01000403.1 GCA_004195335.1 Shewanella sp. | reverse complement strand
AGATGTGTATAAGAGACAGCTTGAATTAAGTGGTATCTAGCCAAATAGTCTTTGATATGTAGGGTAAAAAATGTCACGTGTATTAGATGAATTATCGGCGTTATTAAAATTAGAAGTCATTGAGCAAGGTATCTATCGGGGACAAAGCCAAGATTTAGGCTATAGAGCTCTCTTTGGTGGCCAAGTTATGGGCCAAGCGCTTTCAGCAGCTCACGAAACAATTGCAGCTGATCGTTTTGTTCATTCATTACATTCTTATTTTTTACGCCCTGGTGACGCTAGCTTACCCGTTGTTTATGAAGTCGAGGTCATTCGTGATGGTTCAAGTTTTAGTACCCGTAGAGTGCAAGCCGTGCAAAATGGTAAAGCCATCTTTTATATGACAGCGTCTTTTCAACACGCTGAAGTAGGCTTTGATCACCAAGATACAATGCCTGATGTAGCTGCTCCTGAAGATCTTCCATCATTTACCGATTATATAAAGGCCAACCAAGATTCTATACCTAAGTCACTGCGTAAAAAGTTTTTAGCTGAAAAGCCTATTGATATTCGTCCTGTTCAACAATATAGTTGGTTACAACCAACACCAACTGATTCTGCTAGCCAAATGTGGATAAAGGCCAATGGTGATTTACCTGATGACCTAGGCATACACACCTATATGCTAGCTTACACATCAGATTTCCATTTTTTACCGACGGCATTACTACCTCACGGCGCAAGTCATTGGCAACCAAACTTCCAAATTGCCACCATAGATCACGCTATGTGGTTTCATCGCCCATTCCGCTTTGATGATTGGTTACTCTATTGTATGGATAGTCCTTCTGCGAGTAATGGTCGCGGGCTAGTTAGAGGACAAATATATAATCGTCAGGGGGAGTTAGTCGCTTCTACCATGCAAGAAGGTGTGATTAGGCAACGCTAACTATAGGTATTATGGCTATAAATTTATAACCACGTTACTTTTTAAACAAATTATTTTTCAGACAAGTTAATGAAAACTATTTAGCAGGCTTACTCTTTTCTAATGCCTTACATTTTTCAATCGCTAGAGAAGGAACTCACGCTTTTAATACCTCTTTAACCTTACAGCTATTAGCATTACCACATGTGTTACACACACTGGTATGTTTGCTGATTGGACGTATTTTCTTGGATAAAACCCCGTAAAGCTTCAGGAGATAAAGGCTTGGAATAAAAGTATCCTTGAATTTTATGGCAGCCTAAGTTGGCCAATGCATTGACTTCTTCCCTTCGTTCTGCCCCCTCAGCTAGTACATCGAGATTCAGGTTTTTGGCCATTGCAATGATTGTTTTTACCAGTACCGCGCTCTTTTGTTCTTTATCTAAATCGACCACAAATGATCTATCAATTTTTAGCTTATCTAGCGGCATGATATTGAGATATTCCAGAGAAGAATAGCCGGTGCCAAAATCATCAATAGCGATAGAAAAACCATCCGCTTTCAGTTTACGTAACACCTCTATAGTAACCATCGGATTTTCCAATATCGATGTCTCAGTGATCTCAAGCTCTATTTGCTTGGGAGACACTTTATGTATGGCAATGCTCTGCTGTAATTTAGAGTAAAAATCTTCAGCCAGCAACTGGGATGGCGAAATATTTATGCTAGCAACACCGAACTCCACCCCCTGTTTATTCCAGAAACTAATCTGTTTAAACACAAGTTCGATAATATAATCTCCCAACAATACCATCAGACCATTGGATTCTGCGATAGGAATAAATTCACCAGGTGATACTGTCCGTTCCAATTCACTAGAGTTCCAACGTATCAACGACTCAACCGCGAACATTTCACCCGTATTGCTATCAATCTGAGGTTGATAGACCATAGTAAATTCATCAGTACGAATGGCATTATTCATCGCATCATGGATAAATTGCTCGTCACTGAATTGTTGATTGATCGCTGAGCTGAAAACACTGTAATTTTTATCCTGATAATGCTTAACATTGGCTAAGGCTGAAAAGGCATTATCTATCAAGGATTCGATCTCTTTCCCATGGTCAGGATAAGCACTCGTACCAATCCTGAAGCTACAATTAATCTCTCGACCCGCAACTGGATATTGCTCTGCCAATATATCAGAGAGCTTGCGAAGAAATTCATCTAAATTGTTTCTCGATGGTGCATCTTCACAATTGCAATTATAATAAAGGATATAGCGACTTTCGGAAAAATTACCTAATAGTGCTTTATCATCTAATACCGATTGTATCCGTTCTTTAATTTTATTCTGCAACAGATGGATCTGAGCTGCTGGATAACTGGCAGTAAGGCGATTAAAATTTTCTACATTAATGATTAGCAGCTTGCCCTTTTTACCAGGCAAAAGAAAACCGTCAACCAGCTGTTTTTTAAAGTGATTTTTACCAGGCAACAGCGTAACACTGTCCAGTTCCATATAGTCAAACAG
>SDWK01000487.1 GCA_004195335.1 Shewanella sp. | reverse complement strand
GGTTGATAATGCAGATGCAAATCAGGAACCGCCGTATACGGAACCGTATGTACGGTGGTGTGGGAGGACGGCGGGGGCAACCCCGCCTCCTACCCGATCTGCGATTTATCGTTACAGTCATCAGACTTATTAAGGCCGCTACTTTTTAAAGCTTTTTATTCGAGAGACGACAAGTTATAATGCAGGGTAAATTCAGGTGTGACTTGAAAAATGAAGGAAAATTGCAGCCGGTGAATTCAGCTAGAAAAAAATATCCGAGTTTATTGTTATTAAGAATGTTTGCTGTATCGTGGGCGTTAATGTTTTTTGTATTGAGCGGATGGATTTTTCTTCAATATGCGGGTTCAATAATTTGGATTATATCGATGGGGATAGCAGTAAGCTTGTTATGTGGGATACTGCTTCCCGACATGATGCGACGCCCTTACCGAGTCGTTGAAGCAGTGCTCGGTCCCGTTGGGAAAATTATGGCGGGTCTGGTTCTTGCCGTCGCTTTTTTCTGTGTCTTTACACCATACGCCTTTGTCTTGCGAATCATTGGTTGGGATCCGATGCGTGTCCGTTCAAAGACTCCAATTGCATCGGCATGGCATCAGAAAGCGTGTAAAACTGAAAATATTCACTATAAATGGCAATATTAAGGGGCTTGGTTTTGACTGGGAAGAAACAACAGGCATCGTTAGCTCAGGACATTATGTACTACCTGAAACACAGTAAACGTTGGTGGTTGACGCCGATTATTGTGGTTCTCTTATTGCTGGCTCTGGTCGCTGTCCTTGCGGGAGTGGGGCCGGCACTGCCATTTATCTACACATTATTTTAATCTTTTCCGCAAACTGAAGTTAACGCATGGCTGTACCAAAAACCATAATCTCCAAGTTAACCATCGGGATACTGGTTGCTACGTTCTTTGTCCTGATCTTGGAAGGAATTACGCGCGTTCTTCCGGTTGAAAGTTGGGAGCGGGACTTCCCCAATACCTCTTATCCCTTATTTGTTTCCGGTCGGGGAGATTATGCGGATTATTATGAGACAAATCCGCATTTCAAAAACTCAATGGAGTTCAATCGCTTCCTGAAACAAAAGCCTTCAGGCGTAGAGCGCATCTTTATCCTGGGGGGATCTGCCGCGCTTGGTTGGCCGGGAGGCCCCAATACATCCTATTCCGGATACATGCAACGAGCCCTTGATGATGTTGCGCCAGATCGGTTTGAGATTATTAATGTTGCTGCAATGTCTTATGGCAGTCATCGTGTTCTCGATCTGCTCAGAGATGTTGTCCATTACGAACCTGACGTTATCGTCGTCTGGAGCGGCAACAATGAGTATATCGAACATAATTCATTCTCGGCTTTTGCGCGTACGGAAGAGATGGCGCAAGTGCAGCGTGTACTGCGGAACAGCATGGTTTACAGGACCATTCGCGTGGGGTTACAGAAAACACTGCCAGCGGTTTTTGCAGTGCATCGAGGACAGGACATTACCGACCCAAGAGCGCAATCACAGGTACGCCGCGGTATGCTTGGTCGCTCTAAGAAGACCGATAGCGAGGTGCTGAAAAACTTTAGTAATAACCTGCAGCACATGGCGCGATTGATTAATGACTCTGGCGCTACTGGCGTCCTGTGCACGGTGCCGATAAATCTCTCAGAGTGGCGCTGTAGCGATGCTCCGGCAGGAATCGCAAACCAGGGTCAATTGGCCAGTTGGAAGAAATTACTGACAGAGGCAACCAATCTGCTGGATCAGAGGCGGTTTTCCGATGCTGCGGAGAGGCTGGAAGAATTGTTGCTTCTGACACCGGATTACGCATCTGGACATTATCTGCTCGGGTACTGTAGGCAACGTTTGGGACATATCTCTCAGGCTTTAGAATCATTTGAACGGGCCTGTGATCTTGACCCTCGACCAACACGTGCCAATCGCTCTCTTCAGGAGGGTATTCGTTCTACTGCTCATGCCAACGGATTAAAACTGGTCGACCTGAAAAAGAATTTTATCGATAGAAGTAGCAGGTTGTCCGGGCTAGATCTCTTTCTTGATTATGTTCATCCTAACGACAACGGCCACCGTTTTGCCGCTAGTCAATTGGTACAGGAAATTCTGCCTGCCATTGCTGCAGACCTATCGCATACGGATGTTATAACTAAGGTTGTTGAGGACCAGTGGGTACAGAGAAACAGAGTGAATCAACATACAAACTTATATACGCTTGGTATGACCTTGCAGAATAATAATGATCTAGCTGGCGCTGAAAGTGCTTATCTGGGGGCATTAAAAGAAAAACCTGACTTTGCCGAGCCTGCCGGAAATCTGGGCGTAATTTATCAAAAGATGGGCAAACTTGACCTGGCCAGGCAATATTATCAGTTTGCACTCAGCCTGGACCCTGACTCAATTCATGCTTCAAATTATGCCGGGCTGCTTTATACACAAGGTCAATTGAAGCAGGCACGAGAATTGGCAGAAAGGGTTCTTCGCCAAGGTGTCGCCGATATCGATACAATTGTTTTGCTAGGCTATATTGCCTATGCTGAAAGACGGTTCAATGATGCCATTGGTTTTTTCCGCCAGGCGGTTGATTCTGGAGTCGGGAGCTCTGACATTATGATGAAAATAGGTAATAGCCTGAAAATGATAGGTGACGAAACTGGAGCCGAACAAGCGTTCAGTCGGGCTAGAGCTTTACCGTGAATCATCATTAAAGGTACATAGTATATGTCGTGGATTCTCGGAATATCTGCATACTATCATGATTCTGCTGCGGCGCTGGTGACAGGTGATGGCACGATTGTCGCGGCGGCACAGGAGGAGCGATTCTCCCGTATAAAACATGACAGCTCCTTTCCCCATGATGCGATCTCATGCTGTTTGCAACGGGCTGACATAGGCATTGAGGATGTTGAATCTGTCTGCTTCTACGAAAAACCGTTGCGAAAATTTGAACGCCTTATTGACACCTACCTGACGTTTGCCCCCCGCGGTTTTAAATCCTTTCGCCATGCAATACCAAAATGGTTGAGCCTGAATGTTAACCTGCGTCGTGAGTTGCGCCGTCAACTGGGCCAGCAATTTGGTGGCGAAATCCTTTTTGCCGAACACCATGAGTCGCATATGGCCAGTGCTTTTTTCCCGTCCCCTTTCGAAGAGGCCGCAATTTTAACCTTGGATGGAGCAGGAGAGTGGGCGACTGGCAGCTTCGGAACAGGAAATGGGAACAGCATCGAAATGCTTGGTGAGATGCGCTTCCCACATTCACTTGGCTTGCTTTACTCCGCGTTTACTTATTTCTGTGGTTTTAAAATCAATGATGGCGAATACAAGTTGATGGGGCTTGCGCCCTATGGGACTCCACGATATGTGGATGTGATTAGAGAAAAGCTGGTGCATATTTTTGAGGATGGCTCCTTTTTCCTTGATATGAACTATTTTGATTACTGTACTGGTGTAACGATGACATCACCGGCCTTTGAGCAGATCTTTGGCGGCCCTCCCAGAAAACCCGGTGACCCACTGACGGTACGAGAGATGGACCTGGCTGCTTCGGTTCAGATTGTCACCGAGGAGATCATTCTCAAATGCGCAAGGCATGTACGACAACAAACAGGGTTAAACAAGCTTTGTCTGGCTGGAGGGGTGTCGCTGAATTGTGTGGCTAATGGCAAGTTGCAGAAAAAAAAGGTTTTTGAAGATCTTTGGATCCAGCCAGCGGCAGGCGATGCCGGAGGTGCTCTCGGTGCGGCATTACTCATAGCATACCAACGTAATCAGCAGCCACGACTTCCGAGGTGTCAGGACAGTCAGTCCGGCTCGTTGCTTGGCCCGGAAGTGTTGGAAAAGGATGTCAGGATATTCCTGGATAAACACAATGTTGCTTACAGGTATTTTGAGCAGGAAGAGGACCTGTACCATGGGGTCGCCGAGTTCCTGGATTCTGGTAAAATTGTTGGCTGGGTGCAGGGTCGTATGGAATTTGGTCCACGTGCGTTGGGCGCAAGAAGCATCCTGGCTGACGCACGTGATCCGGAAATGCAATCACGGGTGAATTTGAAGGTCAAGGACCGTGAATCGTTCCGCCCTTTTGCGCCGGTTGTCTTACAAGAGAGGGTCGCTGAATATTTCCAGGTTCCGGAGGATTACGAGAGCCCTTACATGCTGCTGACGGCTCCAGTACATCCGTCCAAAAGGTGTGACGGTGACGGGCAACGCCATGGCCTGGAGCGTCTCAAGGAGGTGCGTTCAGTCATCCCAGCCGTGACCCATGTTGATTATTCCTCGCGAATTCAGACTGTCAGCTCTAACCGGAACAGCCGTATTTACAAGTTACTGTCGGTCTTCGAGAGACTTACCGGCTGCCCAGTCCTGCTCAACACCAGCTTCAACGGACGTGATGAGCCGATTGTCTGTTCGGTGGAGGATGCTTGGGACTGCTTTTGTTCAACTGATATTGATGTGCTGGTTTTAGAGGGTTTTGTTATTGAAAAGTAAAAGAATAAGTTAGGGCTTTCGGCGCATCACAAGTATTTTGAACCAATCGACGTTATTCTTTGTCCGTGCTTTTGAGCTCAATCGCTTCTTTCGTCATTTCCATGAAACGCTCAAGTTTGGCTGGCATCTCCTGATGATAGACCTCTGACCATGGGAGTTGCTGCAATTGGGCGATCAGGTGTTCTGCTGTTTTAAAGTCCATGAGCGAGTAAGCGAGTTCGGCCATTTTAAGTTTGATCGTTGGATTGTCCGGGAAGCTGCCACTGGCAAGTTTTAACATTCTAAATGCTTCTGCCGGTAGTTTGATTCTTAAGGCCTGGTCGGACAGGTCAAAGTAGGCCATGGCATACACATTGTCGAATTCTATGGCTTTAGCCAAATAGGATAAAGCCAGATCCCCCCTTTTGTGATTTGCATTGCTTCGAAAGAGATTGTACTTGACCCAGGCGGTCTCCGGAAGTTCTTGCTCTTGGGCAAGATAGAGCTCATGCGCCTGCCCTTTACGGAACAATGCCTCTAGATAAAGAGCATCTGCCTGTCGTTTGTAATTGTTGGGGAGGTCATCAAAAATCATGGTTGGTTTCGCCATGATATCCTTATGGATATCACCCATAAATCTAACATCCTGTGCAATCCGACCATCCAGATTTCCGTATGAAAATGTTACATCCAGAACATTGCACTCCATTTGTTGTAACTGTTTCATTGTGTCCTGGATGAGTTGAAAAACTGGCGTATTGATTTCATTGGTGTATTGAGCCTGATAATAGCTTAAATCAATATGTAATATGAGTGGGGTGTCTGGACTAGGAAGCAATTCAAGAACCCCGGCTGTGAAAGGTACATCCCGAACCGTTCCTCGAATCGTGCCATTAGGATCATCTACAAAAGTATCAACCTCTTCTTTCGATGCCAGTCGATGGTTAAGCATCCTCTCTCGGAGAGTTTTAGCGCTCACCGGGTCTTCCTCTTCTGTTAAAGGGATTGCCCATAGATAATGACTGAACATCTTCTCAGGCAAAATGGCATCAATAACCATTTCGGGGAAAAGGACAGGGGATGCCATTTGTGGGTTGCTTCTCCTTCGAATCTCTTCTTGGTTGGAAGAATTCAAAAGTGTTGAAACTTTTGACTCCATTGCCTTTGGGACTTGAGTCAGAAAAGGGTCGTTTGAAAGCAGTAAAAGGGCCGGTTGTATAGATTTGTATCTTCTCCAGATAGTGGCAGCTTCAGTCGGTAACTCAAAAAAATGTGGTGTTACAGAATCTTTTAGTAATAATTTTGTTTGCAGGGGCATTCTCTCTTGATTCGCAGTAGCCTTGCTCTGGGTTTCCGTTTTGGGCGGCGCCTCACTTCCGACCTGTGACGAGGGCATCTTTTCCTCTGAAATAAAAAGGATTGCCAATAACAGGGCGCTGACAACAGACACACTTATAAAAATAATTTTTCTGGCGTTTAGCATACCAAACCTGTGTTAGGAGAAAACATGAAGTAAGTCGGTGATGAGCAATTTGTGCTCGAAATGCTGACTGTCTGTTTTGTGCAGATAACGGTGGAGTATTTAATTTGGTGACATCATTGATGAACAAATGAACATTGATGGGGCCTTTTAAGAAATTTTATCGCTGCGCAAATAGCAATATCGACTTTATTCTAAACCTAGGGGCTCTATTGCTCCATGACGACACGGAAGCCAACCTGATTGAATCTGGTGCTGGACTCTTCCCAACTACGGTCGGCAGATCTTAGTTCATTCTTGTTCATCATCCAAGATCCTCCGCGAGCAATACGGGAACCGAGTTGCTCGGTTTCAACCCAGGGACTACCATCGCTCGGGGCACCATTGTAATTGTTATGTCTGTGATCAAGAGTCCACTCGAATACGTTTCCAGTCATATCGTAAATACCGAAGGGGTTCGGTGGGAATGAGCCAACGGGAGCAGTTCTTTTTTTGTCCCACTGGGATCCACAGCCATCGCAGGCGCCTTTGCCTGTCTGCCACTGATCCCCCCACCAATAAGCCGTCTTGGTCTTACCACGATAAGCATACTCCCATTCAGCTTCCGATGGCAGCCTGATAGTCTTTCCTGATTTTTGGCTGAGCCATTCAGTGAAACCGACAGCGTCATGCCAGTTGACATTGAAGACAGGGCGCCCAGTACGACCCCATCCCCCGCCTGATGGCCTTGCTCGACCAGTATCTGTGCAATACTGATCATATTGAACAAAAGTCACCTCATATTTACCCATATAGAAATCATCCACTGTGACTTCCCGCGTTGGCAGTGCGAACTGGTTTGTGCCTGTCAAGTCGCCCATTGTAAAAGTGCCACCCTTGATTAACACGAACTCCATTCTTGTTGTAGGCTCGGTGTAGTCGGCTGCATAGGAAATGGTGCCTGTTAGCAATATGCATAACAGTGATAATGTCAGGTGCCGGAAAAATGAAGTTCTCAAAGGCCTAAAACCTCCATAAATTAGTGGTTAACGCTCTAATTTTAACTCAATAAATAGATAGGTGGTAGCGACCACCGAATTAATTAGAGTGCATGACCCTCTGTCTGGATGTGTCCTCGTCAGGAATAATCAATGCAAGCGACGGCTCGCCTTCCTTGTCCCCTATCGCTGCCTGACCAGTGGACACCTCGCCGCTCTGCACGAAGGAGGTTAAGCCAACCAGGTAACCGGACATCTGTGGGTAATAGCAGTCAGACCACTGCAGGTTGCGCAGCTGATTCAGCAGGTGTAGCGCAGCTTCCTTCTCGCCTATCTCATGTGCCAGCTGAACCATCTGCAGCTTGATGAACGGATCTTGAGGAAAGGCTTCCGAAGCCAGAGTCAGCATACGGAAAGCTTCATCAGGACGACCTTTTTCATAGGCCATTTTACTCAACTCTTGATATTCAAGGGCGTAAAGAGGGTCGAGAGTCACGGCTTCGGCGAGGTAGTCGAGAGCTGCGTTGCCCTCCTTGTTTTCGGCAGCCGAGCGGTAGAGGTTGAACTTGACCCATGCATCATTCGGAGCGTCCTGTTCCTGGGCCTTGCTTTCCTTGAGCAGGTTGATAAAAGTCGTAAAATCTTCAGATGTAGAGGAAATTTCTTCACCGCGACGACCGCGATTCATGACGTGATACCAGGCACCGGGATATTCTATACGCAGGGGTCGACTCAGGCGGATAAGCTTAGCAAATTGGTGATAGGTGTGTCAAACGGCGACTTGACCCCTTGTGCTTGTTGCTTATGGGCGACCACGCCGGAGGTGCGCCGCAGGTGGTCGATGAAGGTGGCCCAGTAGGGGAGTTTTTCGTCTCCGTCCTCGGGACGATAGTCGCCGGCGCGGGGGAAGAGGGAGAGCTGCGGCATGCCTTCGAAATCTTCGAAGATAGGTGGTGCCGGCGGATCGGAGCGCTCTTCAGCTTGCTGCGGCACTGCCTGCTGTATGTGCCCGGTGGGGGCAGGTGGCTCTGCGGGCTTGTCGCAGCCGGTTGCCAGCAGGGCGGTCAACAAAACCATTAGGATTAAAGGTCGTGCCGTCAAGGTTTCCATTTAGTTCGTGCCGCCTTCGATCTGGCCGCCCTCCTGGCTGGCCTTTTTTATTTCGGAGAGAACCTGCGGCAGTCCCGGGTAGTAGACAGCGGAGTGCTTGAGGGTTTGCAGGTCATCGATGATACCGCGGGCTCGCTCATATTCCTTCAGGTTGATTAGATAGCGCGCCTTCTCCAGGCGGAGGAGGGGGAACTCGGGGAAGATCTGTATCGCCAGGTCGAGCATCCGCAACGCCTCTTCTGGGCGGTTTTTCTCTGTTGCCATCGGCGCCAGGTTCATGTACTCAAGGCCGTAGACCGGGTCAAGAGCAACGGCTCGTTTAAGGTAGGCAAGCGCCTTCTCCCCCTCTTTGAACTGGCGGGCGATCTGGTAGAGGTCGAACTGCACCGAAGCGTCTCGGGGGGCGTCCTGCTCCATCGCCAGGTAGAGCTCGCGGACCTTCTCTTTCTGGAAGAAGTTGCCAAGATACAGGGCGTCGGCGCGGCGCTTCCAGTTGACTGGGAGCGGTTGGTCGAGCATTTCTGGGCTGCGCAAGAGTGTCGCAACGGCGTCGCCGACGAAGCGAACCTCCAGTGGCAGTCTGCCGTCGAGGTTGGAGCGCGAGAGGGTGACCGCCTCGACCTCGAATCGTTTTTCGCGCAATGTTGCCAAGGTGTCGTGGATCAGCGGGAAGAGGGGGGTCTTGATCTCGCCCTTGTAGAGCGGCTGGAAGTAGGAGACGTCGATGTGCATGACCATCGGCCCGGCGAGAGTGGGCAGTTGGGCCAGCGGCGCGGCGCGGAAGGGCGTACCATGTACGCTGCCCGAGAAGACTCCTTCGGCAAGTTTAACCTCGGCGGTCTCTTCCGGCGTGAGGGCGCCGTAGTCGGAGAGCTGCTTCTGGAAGACCTCG
>SDWK01000147.1 GCA_004195335.1 Shewanella sp. | reverse complement strand
GGGGCAGAATGATGAAATAGGGAAGTGTCCCTAATTGTTTTCACAACATGCTCACCCCCTGCGCCAAGACCGGCCGGTGCCATGATTGCAGCTCACCGCAGCGGATCTGCAATACCTGGGCGATTGTCGATAAGTGTTACCCACCAGGGCGGATCAAGGTGGTGTTGCTTGAGCAGGATTTGGGGCTTTAGAAAAATGGAAGTTTGCAACTTTTTGCCTGACCCTAATGCACATTATTTGACTTGCTTTCCTTAACACCAGCCGAAGATTGGCGACAAATGTCCGAAAGTCTAGACCCCGAAGAGGTATCATGGGGGAATGGACGGACGGGCGACGCCGTGGTAGTTTCTTTTTTTGCTATAAAACCAACAGGGGGAATTATGAAAAGACTTATTGTTGTGCTGGTCGTGCTGCTGTCGGCTTGCGGTGGCGGCGGCACTGACTCAACAGAACAAGCCGCTGAACAGCTACAGTCCGCAGTTGAACAAATCGACCCGACAAGCACCCTGCCCCGCTTACAAATAATAGACAACGAAACAGCCATAGACAATTCAACCGGTCTTCACTGGGACCGATATCCCTCCACGTCCATGACGTTGGACAATGCCAACACCTATTGCGCTAATACTGGCCAGGGTTGGCGACTTCCTACTGAAGACGAATTGACCGGACTGCATTATTCTGACGAATTAGGATCTGAATCCGACTGGCTGTCGGCCATAGATGCAGGTATTTTTGATTTTGCAGCGATAGATGATGCAGATATAGACTTCCCACTTAGCCCATCTACAGTGTTATGGACAGCTGACGCCAACCCAACTTATCAATATAACAGCATCACAGGCATAAGGTCATCGGTCCAGGCGATATTGGGCTATTACAACCACCTTAGCCATCGCCTATGGCGCGTCGACCGTCGCACGGGGAATTTGCCATTTATGGTTAATGCTGTTTGCGTTCGGGATTGACATGACAAGCTGCCTAGCGGGGTTCATTGGGAATGTTGGGACGTTTTACGCTCAGTATGTTAAATAGGAAATCGGCCCTAGTTAACTTACAAAATTTCCGTATGTTCGATGATTTAATATTAACTGTCTACGATTACCCTTAAACAATAAATATTGGAGGAATGATGAAAGATTTATTTCCCGGCCACTTTAAAGAGAGCGAAAATGATCTAAAAGCGATATGGGGTACTTCATTATTCGTATTTGATGCAAACATCCTACTGAATTTATATCGATACTCAGATACAACAAGAAATGAATTCTTGAAAATATTAGGAAAAATAAAGACGAGGGCTTGGCTTCCCCATAGAGCAGCGGAAGAATATTTAAATACCCGCTTGCCAGAGATTGGCAGACAAGAAAAATCTTATCAAGAGACGATAGAATCAATAGAAAAATTAAAGAAAAATCTAAAAAATTCCCGTCGCCATCCATTTGTAAGTAAAGAAATTATGGCAAGAGTTGATAAAGTTTTTGAAGAATTGTGTAGTGAGCTTGAAGAGAACAAAAAAACTCACACAAAACGGATTTCAAATGACGAAATAAAAGACTCAATATTAGTGATTTTTGAAAAAAATGTGGGCCAGCCCTACGAAAAAGAAAAACTAGAACAGATAATAACCGATGGGGAAGAGCGCTATAAACAAAAGATACCACCTGGATATAAAGATGTATCAAAAGGTGGCGACAGTGAAATCTTCACCGAAAAATGTAGAAAATACGGTGACCTCATTTTATGGCACCAGGTTATTGACAAGGCTACTGAATCAGGTCAGGGCATCGTGCTAGTAACTGACGATAAAAAAGAGGATTGGTGGGAAGACTTCAATGGTAAGACTGTTGGTCCACAACCAGAGCTAGTCAAGGAGTTCAAAGATAAGGCCAAAAACACATTCCATATGTATCAAGCAGATCGTTTTTTGGAATTAGCCAGAGAAAATCTTGGCGAACAAGTAAGTGATGAAATTGTCGCAGAAATCAGAGAACTTCAGCGTATGGATAAACTTGATCGAGAAACAATAATAAGAACCAAGTTCATCAAAAATTGGGATAATGAAGCAAAGCATGCCTATGCTAAGCTCAATAGCAATAAAGATCTGTTGAAATCTCTAAGGGAAAAACATATCGGCCTTCAAAACAAAAAATCTGAATTGAGTTCAATTATTAATGAGTTAAAGAATAATAAGGAATTCTTTCCAGAAATAGACACAAGTGTTTCTCATAAAGATTCATATCGTTTTAATTACGATTCAATTGAAAAACAACTGTGTGAAGTCAAAAATGAAATCGATACATTAAGGGTTTACGGGGTGGGCAATGGGGTCAGGATTGACTTTCGGACATTCACCGCTAATCTCAGCCTATGGCTCGCAAACCCCGCATTCATTATCCCGGTGCTTATTACCACGTTATTCTTCGCGGTAACGCCGGAGAACCAATCTTCTTCGATGACCGCGACCGATATCGCCTTTATAT
>SDWK01000139.1 GCA_004195335.1 Shewanella sp. | reverse complement strand
GGGTAAGCCACCGTCATCGATGTCATCATCGATTGCTGCATTTGGATCGGTTTGACCTTCTGATACTAGGATGTAAGTACCTTGGAAGTTTAATTTTAGTTCACCAAACTCGTTAAGTTCCCATCCGTAACCGGCAGTCATATCGATACCGCGAACCTTTTGGTAAGCCAGGTTCATGGCAACGGCGTTGACGTGAGTGATTGTGCCATCGGCATCGCGTGTGATCATATCTTCATATGTTTCATATTCACGTGCTGCTTTGCTGGCGCTGATGTCACTTACCATATCGTCAAGCTTCCACTCCCAAAGATCGAATGAAGCGTTGAGTGAATCACCACCCCATACCGCACCTATATTAGCTGTGTAACCCGTTTCAGCTTCTAGATCTTTGTTAGCACCAGTGGTTGTGTCGATGTGTAGCTCTTTACAAATTTCTTTAAGAGGATCTCCAACGGGGTAATCTTGGCCGGGAGTTCCGCCCATTGCCTGACACTGTTTGAAGTCAATAACGGTAGTGAAACCATCGGTAGCATCACCGTATACACGGTGCATATCTGGTGCGCGGAATACACTTGTGATAGAACCACGAACGAGTAACTCGTCTAATGGACGGTATTCAACAGTAACCTGCGGAGATAGGTTACCGCCAAAATCACTGTAATTATCATAACGAAGTGCAGCTTCAACGGTTAAGTTCTCAAGAACTGGCAGACTTAACTCGGCGTAACTTGCCCAGTAAGAGCGATCACCTGCACCTGAAGAACCGCCAGTCGTCAGAATATTACCTTTGGCAGATTCTGAATCTGAAGCTGATTCATAATCTTGCTCTGTGTATTCAGCACCAAATGAGAACAGTGCATCACCTTCAGGCATTTCAAATGCAGTACCTGTGATATTTGCCTGTACGTTTTTCTGAGTCGATTGAGCTTGTTCAAATGGCGTGTAAGAGACGGCCTCTACATCTTCAGCATCCATGTTCTTAAGCAGTGAATTACCATTGTTACCCGCTGTGATGTAGTCAAACATACCAGCTGTAGTCGCGTAGCCACCACGGAAAACATCGACATTGGTACGACCGTAGTTTACAGAGGTCTCCCAATCGTATTCATCAAATACAACACCTTGAAGACCGGCGGTGAAGAAGTAGTTACGGGTTTTTGTTTCACCCATACGGTTACCAAACTCATGTAGACGACGGACGTAGTAATAATCGCCATCTTCAGCATTGGCAAAGTCACCACCTAGCGCGGTTGCTTTGTTATTGAAAGTCTTGCTGAGATCACCAGCACTAACGGTAACGTTTTCGCCAGCTACATTGATGTCATAATCGTTGATTGCCATCGGCTCGATGCGGGTAGTCGATTTTGCTTCTGCGAAATCAAGACGACCAACGAAGGTTACTTCATCGGCAATCTCATAGTTGAAGTTTGTTGAGCTGATAAAACGAGAGCTTTCAGGCTCAAGGTCACGCCATTTTGAACGGTCAAAACCACATAGCCCAGTCCATAAGAAGCCACCTGCAGCACACTCTTCTTCTGTTAATACTCGCTGCCCAGTTGGCATTGTTTTATCATCACGTCTAACTGCTGCGATGCGTGCACCGTATGAACTGTAACTTGAGAAATCACTGTGTGGAACTTTATCGGTATGAAGGCCGAAGTTTTCACGGTCAGTCGCTTTCAACTGCTCGTTAGTTGTGAATTCCATGAAGCTTGATACATTACCGCGGTCTGAAGAAGAACCGATAGATAGTGCAATACGATCATTTCCTCCGCCACCTTCAGATGTATCACCATGGCGATACTTAAGTGCAACACCTTCAAAATCTTTCTTTAGGATGATGTTAATTACACCACCAACGGCATCGGCACCATAAACTGCCGAACCACCTGATTTTAATACTTCAATACGCGATACCGCTTCCATTGGAAGGTTAGCTGTATCGACGAAGTTATCAGTACCACCAGCTGGTTTTGGATACTGGTTTAAACGCTTACCATTGATAAGAGTCAAAGTACGGTTTGCGCCTGCATTACGAAGACTGATAGATGATGCTGCTGGTGTGAAACCATGGACAGACTGAGTGGTCATTGCACCAGTAGTAGATGTTAAGCTTTGCAGCGCATCTTGGATATTGGTAAAGCCTTGCTTTGCCATATCATCTGCGCTCAATATGGTAACAGGAGTTGCTGTTTCCATATCGGTACGCTTAATACGAGAACCTGTAACTTGAATACGCTCTACTTTTTCATCATCACTTGCGGCATATACTGCAGGTGCACTCAACGCGGCAGTTGCTGCCCCAGTTATTAGTGCAAAACGTACAGCTTTAGCCAATTTAGAATTCGGCAACATTTTGTTTTCTCCCTGACACTTAAATCGATTTTAATTATTAGATGTTCAATCATTTATTTTTATTTAGCAGATACTGTAATAGTTTTTACACATGTTAATAACTATTGGAAAGTATTACTAGGGGAGAG
>SDWK01000132.1 GCA_004195335.1 Shewanella sp. | reverse complement strand
TCTCGTGGGCTCGGAGATGTGTATAAGAGACAGGGATGTTTGGCAGGAAAATCTGATCATATTCTTAAGAAACCCAATTATGGGTTCCGGACCATTAAGTCGCGCTGGGTTCTCACACGCTGTTGATAATGAATGGTTGCTTTTGTTAAGAAGTTATGGAGTTTTAGGCACCTTGTATTTTGTTTTAATGTTTGTCGTCCCAAAACTTATAAATTACAAAAGTGGATGCAGCAATTATCGAAGGCTTGTAAGCACCATAATGGTGTGTTCCTCAATCTATATGATTCCAGCCTTTGTCTTTAGTTCCTTGGAACTTATGCCAATAATATTAGCAATTATTGCAAGTGGTGATTATGAAGCTAAACGAATTTTCATTCAATAAGCCAAACCACAAGTCACTAAAAATTGTGCATATGACATCCGTTCATCCGGTTTTTGATACCAGGATTTTCCATAAGGAATGTATTGGACTAGTCAAAAGCGATCATCGGGTTACGCTGATTGCACCGCACGTTGTAAATGAATCGATCAATGGAGTTAAGATTGTCGCGGTTACGCCTGGTAGGAAGAGATTCTCCCGAATGTTTAAAACAACTTTCGAGGTATTTTCCTGGGCTCTGAAAGAGAAGGCTGACCTGTATCATATCCATGATCCAGAATTGTTGTTTTGTGCCCACCTGTTACGCTTGTCCGGCAGGCGGGTTGTCTTTGACATGCACGAAAATCTGCCTAAGGCTTTGTTGACCAAAAGTTGGTTGCGGCCGGTCTTGCGCAAGGGTCTTTCCCGGTTGGTTCAATGGGCGGAACGGCTGTTTTTATATCGCTTGCCGGTAGTTTTTGCCGAAACCTCCTATCGACGTGACTACCCTGGGGTGAAGTATTCTGCGGATGTTTTGAATATGCCGGATCCAGAGAGTTTTCTGCAATCTAGCGTAGCTAAGTTTGCTGTTCCTACGCTTGGTTATGTCGGAGCAGTTACGGCAGAAAGGGGTAGTTTGGCTACCTTTAAGGCCCTTGAGATTACGCATAAAGCAGGCCACCGAGTTGAGTTTGAGTGTATCGGTCCTGTGCGTGGCGAGCAACAGAAGGCCTATCTGCGTAATATGGAAACGCATATTGCGCAAGGTATCCGGCTGGCTGGCTATCTGTGCCCGACAGAGGCATGGCAGAAGATCGCGCAGTGTCATATAGGCCTGGCGATTTTACAGCCGACCCCCAATTATCTGGAATCCTACCCAACCAAAATGTTTGAGTATATGGCCATGGGCTTGCCGGTTATTGTTTCAGATTTCCCTCTCTATCGCGACGTTGTTGAAAAATACCGCTGCGGTATCTGTGTGGATCCAAACTCGCCAACGGCAATCGCAGCGGCAATTACAGCGCTGATTGAGGACCCTGCTACCGCGGAGAAGATGGGCGCGGCTGGCAAGCAGGCGGTGATCGATAAGTTTAATTGGCAGCATGAAATTGACAAGTTGCACTCGCTCTATACTCAAGTTCTTTCACACTGATCGTTGAATTTATTATGCATATCCTCTATTTACATCAATATTTTGTTCCACCTGACGGCTCAGGTGGAACGCGTTCCTACGAGATGGCCAAGCGACTGGTTAAGGCTGGCCACCGAGTGACGATGCTGACGACCAGCGCCTTTTTCCCGGAATCTTATCGGTTTAAACCTGGCACTAACCAGCTCAGTCTAGGCGGGATAGATTTGCTGGTTATGCATGTGCCTTATACTAATAGTTTTTCGTTTGTCAGGCGACTGCAGGCTTTTTTTAGCTACGTTGTTAAGGCTTGCTTGGAGATCAGAAAGATCAAGGGGGTAGATCTGATTTTTGCTACCAGCACCCCCTTAACCATTGCTCTCCCCGCTGTTTTTGCCAAGTTCTGGCAGCGTTGTAGAATGGTTTTTGAGGTGCGTGATCTTTGGCCTGATGTGCCGATTGCCTTAGGGGTTTTGAATAACCGCCTGCTTATTTGGCTGAGTAAATCTTTAGAGCGCTTTGCATATCATCATGCTGATCGTATTGTGGCATTGTCGCCAGGGATGGCAGCAGGGGTAAAGGCAGCCGGCTACGATGATCGCAAATTAGTGGTTATCCCGAATAGCTCCGATGTTGATCTGTTCCGCTCTGAGGCTGTTTCTGCACAGAATTTTCAGGCGGAATATGCTGTAATTCCGCGTGGCAACTGGGTAATTTATGCTGGGACCTTAGGTCAGGTCAACGGTGTTGATTACCTGGCGGAAATAGCTGCGCAAATGTTGCTGCGCAATAAGCAGATTCAATTTGTCGTTGTTGGTGATGGTAAATGTTGCGATGCTGTACGTACGATTGCACGATCATTAAATGTTTTGGATATCAATTTTTGGATGGTTCCCCCGGTAGCGAAAAATAAATTACCGGATTTACTTGCTGCTGCTACACTCACCACGTCCTTTGTCGTTGATGTTCCGGCTCTTTGGAACAACTCTGCTAATAAG
>SDWK01000483.1 GCA_004195335.1 Shewanella sp. | reverse complement strand
CATTTTGGAGATGATCTGGAGCACCTTATCTGGAGAAGTGAAGTCCATCATTTCTCCAGTACGGAGATCTACCATCACTTCCAAGTAATGCAAAATACATATAGTTCTTTGGTGCAGCAAGAAGCTGAGGAGCACGAGTTGCAATGTGCCATAAGGCACGGGCTGAAGGTGATCGAAAAAATAGTTCAAAGACATCAATATTTTTTGAATTCAAAATTGACGCCAGAACTAAGCACCACCCACCCCACTATCTGACGGACCCTGGCCGCATAAATACGGGTTATTCCAGAAGACAGCTTGAAATGCTACGGGTTAACTGAACAAGGAGCTGCAAGGAATCATGTTAATAAATAGATGTCGAATCGGCTTAAAAGAAAAATTTAGCATGTTATTTCAATCGGGAATAATGCTGCTATTCGCGCTAACTGTAATCGGCTGTTCATCATCTATGTCAATGCCGTTGGTTGAGCAGTCGTCTGAACCGTCGGTGATAGCAATTCGCAACAGTACCACAGAACATATCCAGCAGGTTTCATTTTTCAGCTCGAGTAGTGGTAACAATGCGGCACGAGTCGGTTTAATTTCGCTCCTACCTATAGGGGTCATGCAGTCCATCGGTCGTGGAAGCAGAGCACCTATGTTGCCATCCCAAGTACTCATAAGCTGGGTTAATGCGCAAGGGCGGACGATCAATCGGGTTATTTCCATCGAGGATCTGCTGAACCTTTCAACGGGGGAGGCAAAAGAGGTCTTAGTATTCGAAATTCTGAACAATGATCAGGTGCAGGTAAGTCTTGAGCAACACGTTGACTAGGTAACATAACCTGGAAATGAGCCTTACAGCCGGGCACTTGTCAAAAATCCAGGCGATAGCTTGTTGCCAGGACCTGTCCCGTTGGGCCTTGCATGGTCATAGCGCCATTTAAACAATCGATTGCAGCTTCATTGTGTCAAAAAAAATCGACTATGATTAGTTGGCAACAGAACTCCATCATCGAGAAGCGTTATGTATCGAAAAAACACTAGCTTAGAAAACGTTATATATCGAGCCATTATAGGGTTCTTGTGGGTGGTTTTCGCACCGCTCGCGCAGGCTAATAACACTCAATGCAGCGTGTTATTAGAGGGAATAGATCGTTGGCCAGAGTCTAGCGTCGCTTATGTGCAGACGGCTAGAAAATACATGGATCCCCACATTCGTGATAAGTTGGACGGTGTTAATACACAACGCAAAATCTCAAAAACACTCGCAAGAAAAATTGCCAATCTCTATTACCATATGTTGGTAACGGCGTGCCGGGAATCCCCAGATAAATATACCTATACGGCGTCCAAACAGGCGGCACAAGAAACGCGGGCATTGGTGCAGGAGTACTTAGGTGATCGCGGTTAAGGTTTTTCTGCTTCCAGTATGACTTTTTTGCCGTCACGCATCACACTCAGCTGGAGCATCTCACCCGATGCAACACCTTGCATATAGTCCTTGGCGCGTTGTAAACCCTTGCGAGTGAGATAGAAGTCGTCACCGCCAATTTCGATGATGATATCTCCGCCCAGTAGGAATTCGATGTCTTGAACTTTTACTGGGATGCTGCCGGCACGCAAATTCAGCGCATCGCCCAAGGAGTCTTTCGCTACGCTCTGCACCAATAAGCCTTGAAATGTTGGGATATTCAGTGCTTTAGCCAGTTTCCCCTTTAACGGCACAAAGTCGACGCCTAACCATATCGGACTGTCTTCGAGCAGCACCCGCTTGGCCATATTGATGCTGGCAGTAAAGCCCAAGCCTTCGTGACCACCGCTTTTACTGCGGATATGACTGACGATGCCTATCAACTTACCGTCGGTGTTGAACATCGGTCCGCCGGAGTTGCCCTGATTGACGGCAGCATCGGTCTGTAAGAACTCGACGTCGACCAGCGCATCGTCACCTGCTTCGATACGCCGACCGCTCAAATGGCCCACGGTCAGCGTATGTTCTAAACCATAGGGGGTGCCAATTAGAAACACCTCTTCACCGATGTCGACTTTGTCGGAGTCCCAGGGTTTGACGAAGTGTAAATCCTTTGGCGGGGCATCGATTTTGATCAGTGCCAAATCGGTGAGCTTACTACTGGATATCACCCGTCCCGGGTAGGTTGTATTGTTGGTTAGCTTGATGCTGATCTTGTCGGCGTTTTCTACTACGTGGGCGGCCGTCATGATATGGCCCTCATCAGAGATAATAACGCCAGAACCCAGACTGCCAGCACTGACTTTTGTGCTGCCTTGACGGGTGTTCTGCACGACGGTCGAGACCGTTGTGATGACGACTACGGCCGGGTCTACTTTGGCAAATAGTTTGCTGTAGTCCTTGGCTTCTAAGTTGAAGCTCAGTGCGGCCAATAGCAGCATTAACGTGACACTCATGGCGGACTCCGATCACTTGAAGGCAAGATGGGCTTGTCTAATCTATTCGGGGCACCTTATAAAGCCGGATCGAATCAATAGTTTCTGGCCGAGATCGTCAACCTCCGATGGTTGGCAACAACATCCGTTAGCATGTATCACTATCAGCCAACGATCTTATAGCCGACCTCGACCGAGCCATCTACCGGACGATTGGTGCCGACTCCGAAGCTTGGGCGGATATAGACACTGCGGCCTTTCAACTCCGTCCATTTACTCATCATCCAACCAATTTCAAGATCGACGATGGCAAACTCAATATTGGTTTCATTGTCGATGGCAATCTGTGGTTTGGTAAAGAACGAGGACTGATTATCCTTGGCCATTCTATCTCCACCAAGCTGTTTCAGCATGGTTAGAACAGGAAAAAACACAAATCAAACGCTACGATATTCAAGCTCACGAACTACTGCCTTAAAAAAGTAGAACCTCATTCGCTTTAAGGCGTAAGAAGAAAAATCCTTCGAGGAGGTTTATCAATATATGAAACATCACGGGTCAGAACGTATAGGTTAAACCGATAAGCGCCGTAGTACCTGAATCTTCAGTCACACCCGGTGCATCAGAAATCTCATCGCCATAGGATGATGCCATCACCGCCCCCATTACCGTCCATTGCGCGGCTACTTTATAAGTTCCCAGCAACCCAAGAGATGCGATAGTAGAGCTGTCACCGGTATCAGAATTGGCGTAATAGAAGTAGTCAACAGCATCCTCCGATAGCGCTTCAACTTTAGCAAAACCTGTCAAACTGCCAGTTTTATTAGCAATGAATGTGTAATTGGCTTGCAAACGTGCTTCACCGCCACTGTCATCTTCTGAAGAACCGAGTAACGAAGCATTAAGGCTAAACATGCCTGATTTCCATTTGGCTCTGATACCCGCCAAAGCTGTATCATCAACCTCTAACAAAGGGTTCGGACCGTCACCTTTGTCATAACCCTTACGGGGCGTAGCGACCAGACCAATCCGAAAACCAGTATTTTCTGGCTTCCACAGCCAAGCACCCAATTTATTGAACTCAAAATAGAACGTGTCGTTATAACTCACATTGATCAGAGGCACTCCGTTTGTTTCTGTGTCATCCACCCCTGGAAAAGTCTGAGCATTTATTGCTCCAACTCCCAATTGGACTTTCCAACCCCCTGCTGCATCACCACTGGGTGCGGATACATCGCCAATGTTACCAACGACACCTGAGCCAGCGAACGCAGACCCGGAAACAAAGAACACTGTTGCTACGGTCAATCTTTTCATCGCATATTCCTTAAAAACGAAAACCTGAAGACCCCGCTACTACCCCCTCATTAAGGTTATCACCTCACGGGTAACAACGGAAAGGCAGCAGCATAAAGATCCCCCTTAAGCTTCTGTTCAAGAATAGAACAGCATCACGAATTTTGCTTGCAAGTTATTAATTTTGTAACTATTCAGCTCGTATCTGTCGTTATCATTAAAGCCGGGGATCATCTGTATCCATAAACGCAGGGTTTACCCCTGAAAGAGTAAAGCCAGAGCCTCTGTGGCTGACATCCCCTGCTTACGTTGACAGGTAACTGCGAACTCGACAAAAGATCTTCGCACCCACCATGGATCGAAAACAAGCGGATATTTTTTGCTGCACTTTCGTCATGCGCAGGTCATTTTCACCCTGATTATTGGTGAATAGGACGTACGCGACGTCCATGAAACGCAGGACGTCTTGCTCGAAGTTTCGCAACCTCTCCAGTAAATTATGGGCTTTTGATCGTTTGAGCCGGCCTCATTTTCCCTCCTCCCGCTGGCTCTCATCGGGAGGTGGACATTCGATTTCTGCCTGGTCGAGAAGTTGTCGATAGCGCTGTCGCCACTGTTCAGCGTCAGTGACTGGCAAGCGGCCACCGGCATCTGCTACCGTTTTGTTGATCTCGATCAGCAGTGCTTTCATCGCCTTGGCCCAGTGTTTATCGTCCTGCTCCCAGGCCCTCTCCAGCTCCCGAAGATGGTGCGCATTGCACAGGGAATAGGTGCACGCGTAACGGTAATAGGGCTTCCAATGATCATGGCACAACACCCCGTTGAAGAAGGGCAAGATCCCCATCTCATCCATGGCATCGGTGCCTCGCTTTGTGTGGGGGTAGAACAGGGTCAATGAGGTGTTGGAAGCACAGTGCAGCCAGTGGCGTTTTCCGTCTATGTTGATGCCGGTTTCATCCACATGCATGAGATCAGATTTGGCGAGCTGAGCCTTTGACAGTGTTCGAAACCATCCAGCTGCTCGTAGGCCTCTTTGTTGAAGTTGAAGACAGATCAGGCACTGACAGGAATACACATCTTCTCCTGAAAGTGGTCGCGGATTCGGTCATAGGGCAACAGCTGAAACTGTGACATATAGACCGCATTGGCCTTGATGCCGATGCCATACTGAACCGACCGACCGACAGACCCTGTCCGGAAATGCAGCAACGAATCGATTCCCCAGGTCGTCCTTGAGGTCCTGCGCTCGGTATTCGGTCACAAACCGTGAGATATCAATATCGATGACCTGCCGTGTTTCATAACCGTCCTTATGATACCGCCGTTCTTTTGGCAGAGAGCGGCGGTCGACTTTCAGCTCTTCCACTGCATTAGGGTCATCGACTTGCTTCAAGGTCGTTCCGATACGCCCCTTCTGGCAGCCAGGCTTTCTAGCGCTCTCCCCCTTTCTGGAGGACTTCTCTCGGTTCGGATCTGAGGAGGGCGGCTTGCTACTGTTTTTGCTATTGAGTGTGGTGCGGTTGAGGAGCAGCGCCACCAAGAGGAGCAACACCTCCAGTGCTGTCTTGAGTGAAGGCGACAGGTCGCGCTCTTTCTCGAGAAGGTTCTTGACGGAGTCGATTGCCGAATCAACGCCTAAATTGTCTATCTACAATGTCTGCCCGCACCGGAATGGTTTTGTGAGGCATCCATTATCGCACGGGTTTACAGGGCGACATTTTTAACCCTTTTTTAATTACCACGCCGGGAATTAACATAATAAGTTCGACACTTTTGGATAATGGGAGAGAGGAGGCCAACTGCTGATAGTGGTACGCTTCTTCTCGCCAAAGCCGAAGTGTATCACCATGAATTTTCAGTAGTTGACCGAAGGCAATCGCCAAAATGATAGAGTTCCATCACATCACCACAGACGAATAAAATCCGTCAGGCAGCCAAAATGTAAATCCATCGACATCGACATCTACACACTCATCTATAATGCCATGGTGGTCGGTGGTCGGTGGTCGGTGGTCGGTGGTCGGTGGTCTAGAGGCAGAGTCGATCTTGTAGGTGGTGGTAAGGTATGTCGACTTGGATTCAAAACGCGTACCTGCTAAATTTAAAGCAGATCTAACCCCCACGCTTGTTCAAAAAGAGTGCTGGATCGATCCCCGAGCAGTATGACGATGTATTGAACGATTCTAATGACCGAGTAGTAGTCACTGCAGGGAGATACCGTAATGCTCAGATACAACAGACTTCTTTTATTAGTCTCTTTGTTTCTTCTACCGTTGACCGTGGTTGCCAAGGAAACGATCCACTTAAACTTTGACTGGCCGAAGAAATTTAAGGCGGACGTACATTTTCTCCAAGTCCAAGAAGGTCGAGATGGTGACAAAGCAACTCGGCGCCAGGAACGTGGTGGCTACACCATGGTCGGTACTTTCGACACTGGCGAGTATGCGCTGGAGATGCAGGGGTTGAACCTGGAACGTAAACGGACCAATCCTCAGCGATTTGAAGTCGACCAGTTGGAAGCCTTCGTCAACCGGATGACTCAGGAGCTACCCCGCTATCGCATTTCAGACAAGGGTGAATTCTTGGGGATAGAGAATGCAGACGCCCTGGCACAAAAAATTGACCTAGCAATCGCTGAACTGATGGTTAAATATCCGGAGGCGATTCGGGAAGAAATGGCGAATCAACTGCGGCAACTGCTTTCGCCACAACAGCTGGGGGCGGTGACCCATATCAACTGGGACAAGCGGGTCGGGTTTTGGGTCGATAAGGAGATGGAGCCCGGGGAGTCTTATAGTCTGGAACGGGAAGTTAAGGTTCCTGCCTTAGGGGATACTCCTATACCGGTGCGATCCCGCTTTCGGGTAACCGGCCAAACTACCTGCGAACGCGGCGGTAAGAGCAGGCGTTGCGTGGAGATCGAGATGAATAATGTACCGGCTGGTATGAACTGGCGAGCTCTGGAAAAGCGCTTGGTGGGTACTGAAGGCAACCTCGACGGCATGGAAGTGGAGCTTAAATTTAGATTGCTAACCGAAATTGATACGCTGCTACCTCATCGCGTGGAAAGTCACCAGTACATCCGCTTTCGGCTGCCTTCGGATGACAATCAGCTAGAGCAAATAAACAGCCAGACTCTGGAATACCAATACCACTGAACCTGACAGCTCGGACTAGTTGGAGAAGGAACGGTACTAGGAGGCTGTCCGAGAACAGACTGACCTACTGCGAAACCTGTATTTCGGCCAGATTTGACGCTCATTTTTGGCAAATAGAACCACTATTCTTCGTAAATGAACGATAAATCTGACTCAAAATACAGTTCTCTCGCTACGATCGCTATTCTCGGTCAGCCTCCTAGGTTTGGGGGTATTTCCAACCGCGCCTCAGCGCCCAAAAGGGTGAGGCCCCTTTACAAATAGCCGGGTGGTTGATGGGCCTAACTACCCATCGCCATGCATCGGAGGTGAGGCATGATAAGACGGCTAGCTGTTGTTTCCATGGTTCTATTCTTGGCCGGTTGCAATGTGCTTTCTGTGGCCACCCAGCACGACCCAAGTATTTCACTTGCTGGCTACAGTAGGTACGATTGGATGCCCGTAAAGGTCTCGGCTGTAAGGAAAACCAATCCGCATCGGGAGCAGATGATCAAAAAATTAAAGTCCATCGTGGAACGGGAGTTGGGTGCCAAGGGCCTTCGACAGAGCTCAACTGAACCTCAGCTGTTGATCAGCTACTACGGACACAGTCAGGACAAGACCCTTCTGTATAATGAATACGGTGATTACTGGGGGTCCAGGGAACGTTACGGTGCTTATTCCAAGGGGGGAGGAGACTCCGTCGGCACTTGGTGGGCCAGGGACGGTTCCATTCCCAGCTATGAGGTTGAAACCATCGATATTGTCGAGGGAACGGTGCATATCGACTTGGTTGATACCCAGACCCTAAAGGCGGTCTGGCGGGCCCAGATAAGTGGCTCGGTTGACCGCAAGAATGCGGCGATGGAACTGGAGAAGTCGCTTGTCGACGTGTTTAGCAAGTACCCTCCCAGGCGCTGAAAGCTGGCTTGGGTGCAGATGATCCGTTCCCTCTAAAATAAACACTCTTCGTCCGCTTAGCCGATACTAGAGACATTCGCTTATGCGCCCAGTGCCGACATTAAGGCCCGACTAATGCGGCCAGCTGTTTATCTGATCACTACCCCAAGAGCAGACATCCCGTTGGATAGAGAGGACGGCAGTAGAGGCGCAACAACGAAGTCACTTATGCACCAACAATCATAAGATCAGCGTGCCAACCAGAGCTGATCTTTCATACCCACAATTTCTGTCGATAAGTCAGTGGGATACCATGGCGTATGGAGAGCGAGAGCCGATACCGGTTTAGCAGTCATGGGCTGTTTGGATTTTGTATAGCACATCCTCTACCGACTAACTGCTTACGCTACATTGCTGGTATGAGAGGCTGGTATGATCAATGCCCCCTGTGTCAGGCCATGATCAGCCGTCCTGATCGCAGCCAGCATCATTAGCTGGACCTCACTCACAGTACCAGAGCATCCTCTTCGCTGATCGAGACCAGTGCATGGCCCATGCTGCCGTCGTAGTAGCTGTCGCCCGCTTCCAGATCGGTCAGCCGGAGCCCCCACACCTTGAGCGACGACCACTTTTCTGAACGAATCACTTTTTAGCGGCATACATCACGACGTGATCAGGGTGTAGTGGACAGAAAAGGCTGCGACTTGATAAGTAGGCCTTGTTGGGGTTATTGTCGGTGAATTACCTTCTGGCCGACTATTCACGTGTCATTCTAAGCATGCAGCACCCAACTGTAGATTCTATTTTTTTAGAGCAGGTCGTTTGAGGACGGCGAACAATGCTTCCCCGATCATGAAATTGCCAATGTCGTTATACGGATAGTTGTAGGAACCAAGCGGATCCCCCTGTTTTCTTCACAATAAAGTCAGCAATGTCGATACAGCAGTAATGCATGAATCCTGGAAGATCTCAGCAGGAGCCCCTGCTAGGAATAGCGTATGGCATTGTAGCGACGAAGTAATTCATGAAAATGCTTCATGATGTGGCACAGCTCTAGGAGGCTGACCGAGAATAGCGATCGTAGCGAGAGAGGCTCATTTTGAGTCATATTATTCGGTCATTTGCGAAGAATAGTGGTTCTATTTGACAAAAATGAGCGTGTAATCTGGCCGAAATGAGCATTTCGCAGTAGGTCAGTCTGTTCTCG